>JBBITW010000115.1:0-11662 GCA_037440525.1 Deltaproteobacteria bacterium | reverse complement strand
TTCCCTCTCCCCAATGAGGCTGTGTCGTAATTCTACATAAGAAATGAAACCAAATACGGCAAGGGACAAGCCCTTGCCCTACGTTTGTGATTCATTTAATTTCTCGTAGGGCAAGCCCTTGTGGCTTGCCGAACCCTCATCAAGATGTCATTTATTTCATACTCCCATTATTGCAGAGCAATAAACTATAGAGAAATTACAAGGAGGCTTGAAGCTTTAGGTTGCAATGAAATTCCAATAATTCTTAAACATTCTCCTTGAATCCCTTTCATATTAGCAACCTTTTTAAATATAATCTAATCTTTTTAAACCATTTGCTCACCTCTTCAGATAAGCTTAAGTTCTTTCATTGCAGCCCTTAAATCCCTCTTTTGAAGGGATGTCAGTGTTGGAAGGGGTCTTCTTACAGGACCTGAAGGAAGCCCCATCAATCTCAATGCCTCTTTACATGGAGAAACATATCCAGGATCATACTCCAAGAAACGATTAAGGATCTGGAGCTTCATATGCCTTTTTAATGCCTCCTGGTGATCTCCCTTCTCAAAGGCCTCATAAATCTCAACCATCATCTCTGGAACCACACAGGCAGCAGTTGAGAATATTCCCCGTCCCCCTATGCAGAGTGAGGGATAGAACTGACTGTCAATACCTGTCAGAATAGAAAAAGTATTCTTCACCCTCCTCACAATCTCTATAAATTGTCCCAGATCTGAATTACTCTGTTTCGCTCCTATGATACCTTCTATTCTTGAAAGCCTCACAAAAAGTTCTGGGCTCAGATTATTCCCGGTATAGAGGGGATTATTATAAACAATCACAGGAAGTGAGACATTTCGGGCTACTTCTTTAAAATGCCTAAAAAGCGATTCATCTGGAAGTTTGAAATAATAAGGTGGTGTCAAAATCACTGCATCTGCACCAACCTCCTTAGCATCCTGAGAGAGGAGAATCGCTTCTCGAGTACTACAGGCTGCCGTTCCAGCGATCACCGGGATTTTCCCCTTTACCGTATCAACAACCGTTTTTGTAACCAATTTCTTCTCCTCACGTAAAAGATGTGGAAACTCCCCTGTGCCACCAGTTGTCATGATACCATGAACTCCACCTTCCAGCACATACTTTGTCAGTCTTTTCAACCCTGAGACATCAACTTTCTCATGTTCATCAAAAGGTGTTGCAATAGCTGCAATGACTCCTCTAAGATCTTCCCATTTCATCTCTTCTCCTCCTTTGGTGCGATAATATCTGAAAATGTATAATCCATCTTAATCCTTGAAAGAGACCGAAAGATATTTTCTTTAATCTTTCTATTTCTCTGCTCTAAGGTTGCTATAAGTTCCTTAACCTCTTTCCTCTTTGTTCTTCCAGAGGCTGGGCAGCTGCTCGGGGAAAAGGGGAGATTCATCTCCCTTGCAAAGCGTTCAATCTTTTTCTCCTCTATTAGGGCAAGAGGCCTAATAATAGTGAGCCTGCCTTTGAACATTGGCTGAATTGGAAGCATTGTGCTGATCTCTGCGCTATAAAAAATGTTAAGTAGCAGGGTTTCAATGATATCATCCTTATGATGTCCAAAGGCAATCTTGTTACATCTCAAACTCTCTGCAAGCTGAAAAAGCCTCTTTCTTCGCTCCCAGGAACAGAGAAAGCACGGGTTTTCCCTATTCTCCGAACTATTTGCCCTTAGCCCGATATCTGTAAATTCAATATGATATGTTAAGCCTCGCTTTTCAAAAAAATCCCTCAATATTTCAGCCTGGTTGGAACCAAACCCCAGATCAATGTGGACAGGGATAAGTTCATAACTTATTGGAACACGTTTCTCCCTTTCATATAGTAGGTGAAGCAGTGTGAGAGAATCTTTGCCCCCTGAGACCCCTACCATAATCCTGTCGCCATCATTAATCAGCCCAAAGCGGTGGATTGCCTTTCCCATTAGAGAACGAATCTCTTTTTCCCAGTAAGCCATACCTTCTAATTATTTCCTATTTCCCGTTTCCCGTTTCCCATTTTTTTAACGGACATATATCACATTTTGCATTTCTCTTGCAAAGCGTCTTTCCCAGATGGACTAAAAGGGCATGGTATTCATTAAATAATTTCTCATCATGAGGGAGGTTGCTCATAAGAGCCTCTGAATTTCCTCATAAGATGCCTTTTCAGAAACTATTCCATGACGGGAAAGAATCCTCTTCGTGTATGCATCCACAACAAAGACAGGTCTCTTCAGTGCATAGAGTAGAATGCTATCAGCTGTCTCAGGTCCAATCCCTTTTATACTGAGAAGTTTCTCCCTTAAATCCTCATCTTTCTCAAATCTCATTCTATCTATCTTTCCATTATATTCCTCAAATAAGAATCTTACAAAGGATTTTAGACGATCGGCCTTGATCCTGAAGTAACCAGAAGACCTGATCAATTTTGAAAGCCTAAATTTTTTTATTTGATAAATCCCTTCAGGGGTTAAGAGTTTTTTTTCCTTAAGTCTACCAATGGCCTTCTCTACATTCTTCCATGAAGTGTTCTGTGTAAGTATCGCACCCACCATAACCTCGAATGGTGTTTCTCCTGGCCACCAGTGCCTGGAGCCATAAGTTTCATACAGTATATGATAAATCTTTATAAGCAAATCTTTCATAATTGTCATGGCCGCTTGGCCTCCCACGAACAATGAAAATACTCAGGTTAAGGCAAAGGTTATGAAGCCGGTTTAGGCGAAGTGAATGGGTGAGGGAAATTTTTTCCGCCAGAGGCGAATCCACCTGTGGCAGAAAAACCAATTGCCTGACCTATAAACAAAACTGGCTTCTTAGCCTTAACCTTCAAACCAACCACTCTTATTTTCTAAGCAATATCCCATTTACATGAATCTTTTATCTCATTTCAATCTTTTTTGAAATCTCAATGCACTCATTGTAATCATCAGAATTCCCAGTAAAGCCAGTGCTGTTACCTCTGGTAAAAGTATTTCTAAGCCAACTCCCTTTAAGAAGACCCCTCTGATAATAATCAAGAAATACCTCAAAGGGCTGATATAGGTTACATACTGAAGCCACTGAGGCATATTCTCCAGTGGAAATGCAAATCCTGATAGTATAAATGCAGGCATTACAAAGAAGAAGGTTGAAATCTGGGCCTGCTGTTGAGTTGAGGATATCGTAGAGATAAAAAGCCCGATGCCTACTGAACTCATAAGGAAAAGGAGGCTTCCCAATAAAAGAACAAATGGATTTCCCTCAAAAGGAACCTTAAACCAGAATATCCCTATGAGTGCAATCATTACCACATCGAAAAAACCGATCATCGCAAAGGGAATTGTCTTCCCAACAATCAATTCCCAGGAACGAATTGGGGTAACCATGACCTGCTCGAGCGTTCCTATCTCCCGTTCTCTCACAATTGCCTGGGCAGTAAGTATGATCGGGAGAAGGAAGGCAATTGAGGCAATTACTCCTGGTATATAAAAATATCGGCTCTCGAGTTCAGGATTGAACCAGGTTCTGTTTTGAACCTCCACGCCTGCCTCTTCAAATCCTGTTATCCCCTCTCGATTTAGCCTGTCAATCATGATCTTGATTGAATATTCTGAAATTATCTGATTCACATAGCCCAGGGCGATAAGTGCTGTATTCGATTCCATTCCATCAACAATAACCTGCAAGGTAGCCGTCTCCCCCTTCTTCAGTCTTTTCGAAAATCCACTCGGAATCTCGATACTAAGCGTGATCTTGCCCTTTTTGATAAGGGACTCAATCTGCGCTAAATTCTCAGGATATGAAATGATATCAAAATATTTTGAGTTTCTAAATTGTGAAATAAATTCCCTCGAGTCATAACTTCTATCAAGGTCACGAAATGCTATTGGGATATGTTTTACATCGAGATTTGCAGCATATCCGAAGACAATCAACTGAAAGATGGGTGGAATAATCAGGGTAATCCTAAGCCTTTTATCCCTTATAACCTGAATCAACTCTTTAAAAAAAAGAAATCGAATCCGATGAAACATATCTAAATACTTTATCTACAAATTTTTTAGCCCTGACCTTTTTCTCTTTACTACCTTAACTCCTTTTTGAATTTCTTAACCGCTACCCCGAGCGATGCTATTGCCATAAAGATCAATATCACCGTCTCTTTCCAGAGAAAAGAGAAATCCGAACCTTTTATAAATATCTCTTTAACAATGGTCACATAATATCTTGGGGCAATACCATAGGTTATGATTTGAAGCCAGAGTGGCATATTAGCGATTACAAATGTAAAACCTGAAAGTAGAAAGGTAGGGAGAAAACCGATAATCATGGCCATCTGATTAGCAAGTATCTGTGTCCTTGCTACGGTCGAAATGGTCATACCAAGACCAAGTGCTACAACAAGATAGACACAAGAGAGGAGTAAAAGGAGAAGAAGACTTCCTCTAAATGGAACCTGAAAGACAACTCTTCCCATAATAAATGCCAAAAATAGGTCTAATAATCCTATGAAAAAGTAGGGAAACAATTTACCTATGATCAATTCACCCTTTCTCACCGGGGTGGAGATGAGAAGTTCCATTGTCCCTCTCTCCCATTCCCGAACGACTACCTGACCTGTAAGAAGCACACCAATTATTGACATTATCACCGCTACAAGTCCTGGAATAAAGTAATTCTTCGATTCCAATTCCTCATTGAACCAAACCCTCATCCTGCCTTCCAAAGGAGGATTGGGCCTACTCCTTCCCAATCTTTCTATTTTTAAAAATGTCTTTTCCTGAGTATACTGATTGGAAATTGCCTGAACATAACTCAGGATGATATTTGCTGTATTGGAATCTGTTCCGTCAAGCAAAACCTGAACCTGTGCCTTTTTGCCTCCGTTTACAATCTTAGAAAATTCCCACGGTATCACCAATCCCATCTTTACCTTTCCCTCATCAATCAATCTTTTAATCTCTCTCTCATCCCTTACGAAGATTTGAAGATCAAAATAAGGTGAACCACTGAACCTATATATAAATGATAGACTCTCCTGAGATCCGTCTTGATCTAAAACAGCCATAGGAACCTTCTTAACATCGAGGGTAACTGCATAACCGAATAGTAGCATCAGGATTACGGGCATTAGGATAACCAATCCAAGACTCCTCCAGTCCCTATAAATATGGATAAATTCCTTTCTAACAATCGCCCATGTCCTTGAGATATTCACCTCTATTCCTCTCTTCCAATAAGTGAGATAAAGACATCTTCTAATGAAGGCCTTATGAATTCTATTCTTCTTAAAAAGATCTCGTTATTTTTAAATAATTTCCTGATCTTTTCCTCTGCATCCTCCCCTTTCTCCGCAACTACATGAAGGCCATCTCCAAAGATAGCAGTCTCTTTAATCCATGGCTCCCTTCGTAATAGATCAAACGCTTGGATGAGTGGCTCACATTTCACTTCCATCATCCCTTTACCGAGTGTCTGGAGTTTTAACTCTGTTGGAGATCCGAGTGCAATGATCTTGCCTTGATAGATTAATGCCAGTCTATCACAGTATTCAGCCTCATCCATGTAGTGTGTTGTAACAAATGTTGTAACCTCATTTTCAGCCATCTTCTGGATCAGGGTCCAAAAATTCCTTCTCGATATGGGGTCAACTCCAGATGTTGGCTCATCAAGAAAAAGGATGGAAGGCTTATGAAGAACCGAACAGCCAATTGCAAGACGCTGTTTCAAACCTACTGCGAGTGAACCTGTTATTCGGTTTCTGTGTTCATTAAGCCCTACTAAATTTAGAATCTCCTCTTCCCTCTCTCTCTGATTGGAACCAGAAAGCCCATAGATACCCCCAAAGAAATGTAGATTTTCCATAACAGTCAGATCTTCGTAGAGCGAGAATCTTTGGGACATATAACCGATGATCTGTTTAATCTTTTCGGGCTCCTTTATAATATCGAATCCACCAACCATTCCCTTCCCAGAGGTGGGCATCAATAGTCCGCAGAGCATCCGAATCGTAGTAGATTTCCCTGCCCCATTAGGGCCTAAAAATCCAAATATCTCACCCTTCTCCACTTTGAAATCTATATGGTCAACAGCTACGAAACTACCAAAGATTTTAACAAGACCTTCAACTTCGACAGCGAATTTTGACATTTTCTCGCACCATTGAAACAAAGGCATCCTCAAGAGAGGGCCTTACCGTCGTTAAACCAATTATCTCTATACCCTCTGCAAGAAGAGCCTCTCGAATCATCTTTTGACTTCTCTCAGGATCATCTTTCACTAAGATGTGTATCTTATCTCCTGATAGAACAAGGCTCTCAAATGCTCCGATACCTTCCAATACCTTCATCCCCCTTCGATGATCCTCGAGGCGTAGTTCCAGTATATTACCCCCGATTCGATTTTTCACAGCCTCGGGCGTATCAACCACAAGCATCTCCCCCCTGAAGATGAAACCAATCCTACTGCAACGCTCTGCCTCATCGAGATAGGAAGTGGAAAAAAGTATGGTTACCCCTTCCTTTAATAGCTCGTATAGAATCACCCAGAAGTCCCTCCTCGAAAGGGGATCAACCCCTGTTGTAGGTTCGTCAAGGAGTAAAATTTCCGGGGTATGGATAAGTGCGCATATCAATCCTAATTTCTGTTTCATCCCCCCTGAGAGATCCTGTGCCTTTCGTCTCTCAAAGGGCTTCAGATTTGCAAACCTCAGGAGCCTCTCCATCCTCTCCTTCCTCGCCTTTTTAGATACCTGATAAAGATCTCCATAGAAATGGATATTTTCAGAAACGGTCAGATCTCCATAGAGACCAAAACGCTGGGGAAGATATCCTATCCTTCCTTTCAAATGCTCTGCCTCTTTTTTTATATCCAGCCCCGAAACCATTGCTTCCCCTTCATCTGGAGGAAGTATACCGCATAACATTCGTAGTGTTGTTGTCTTGCCTGAACCATCTGGACCGACCAGGCCAAAGATCTCATTGGTCCTGACCTCAAGATTTAACTTATTGACAGCAACGATTGACCCAAATGATTTTGTAAGATTGGTTGTCTGGATGGATAGCATATTATAGGGTAAATACCTGGATGTCGTAATGGCATCATAATACTCGGGCATTTTGGTATTAAAAATTCACCGCGAGAGGCGAAAAGGCATTGCCCGAAAAGTACTCTAAATTCCCCGCCCCATTCGGAATGAGATCCTGTACCAAATTAAGGCACTGCCTGCTTTTTACCTCGCTATTACTATTATCTAAATTGAGCGATTCTATATTGTCATTGCGAAGCAATCTCTACCAAATTGTCATTCCGAGCGGAGCGAGGAATCTATAAGATTGCCACGTCGCTTCGCTCCTCGCAACGACTTCGTCGGATTGCCACGCAATGACTGATCCACCTTTGGCGGAAAGGCTTTTGGTAAAAAATCGCTCAATCTATTTTGAAACTAAGGCTTCTTTTCTGGCACCGACTTTAGCAGAATTCTGCCATCGGCTGGCATACCTGGTTTCAATTCTCTATCTCGATTTGGAATATCAACCTTAATCCTGTAAACAAGGGTAACTCTTTCCTTTTCTGTCTGAATCTGTTTTGGTGTAAATTCCGCCTGGGGAGAGATAAAAGAAATCTTCCCTATATATATCTTTTGAGGTCTAATATCTGTAGTCACCAAAACCTCCTGTCCCCATTTTATACGGCTAAGCTCTGTTTCAGGAATATAACCCCTTAGCCAGACATTCTCGATATCAGTTATCGTAAGAACTGTCGTTCCAGGGTTTACCACCTCTCCTATTTCAGCCGATTTGACCGATACAATCCCTGAAATGGGTGAATAAAGGGTGGCATAGCTTAGCTGTGTCTCGGCAAGTTTCACAGATGCCCTCGCCTGTTCAACCTGAGCCCTCACATCCTCAATATCTTCCTTTCTCGGCCCCTCCTTCACTAAATTGTAATTCTCCTCGGCCCTCTGAAGAGATGCCCTTGCAATCTTATATGAGGTTTCAGCATTATCGAGGGTCTCTTTAGATATAACGCGCCTTTCAAATAGTTCTCTCATCCTCTCGTATTGAATCCTCTTATGATCTAAATCTAATTTAGCCTGTTCCAAAGCAGCCTCTGCATCTCTTATCTCCTCCTTCCTCGAACCCGCGAGAAGTTTTTCCAATCTTGCCTGGAGAGATCGAAGATTGGCCTGTGATAATTCTAAACGATTTCTGAGGTCTTCGTCATCGAGCCTACCAAGAATCTTTCCCTTTTCAACCCAATCCCCTTCCTGGGCATAAAGCTTCACAATACGGCCTGATATCTTAAACCCAACATTTACCTCTTTTGCCTCAATATTCCCCGAAATCTTAATATAGGAATCCGTTTCACCTCTATTATGGATGAAAAAATAATAGAAAAGACCAAAAATTAAAAAGGATATGAAAATAGCAATAAAGAAACGCTTCATTTCGAAAACCTCAACAGGTTTAAACGAAACTCATTATAAATTTGATTTCCACTTATGTCAAAGGTGTTTATAATTAATGCTCTGAAAAAAAATACTGAAATGACCGAAATAAATTATTAATTTTCTTCGTAGGGTAAGCCCTTGTGGCTTACCGTTTTCGTTATCACCATTTTCGGTAAGGGACAAGCCCTTACCCTACAAATTTGTAACTTTTAATTTCTCGTAGGGTAAGCCCTTGTGGCTTGCCGAACCCTTATTAAGGTGTCCTTTATTTTATGCTCCCATTAATAAATCCTTCCACCACCAACACCACGCTCCTTCTCCTGGTTAGAAAATACTACAGAAAGGAGTACCCAAAAGTGATATACGGTCTGAGTTAAACTCTCTTGATTTTTTCAATAGTTATAGTATTATGAAATCAGGATGCTAAGATTCAATGACATTCTGGATAGACTGGTATCTTATAATCCCAGTGCAGATACAGACCTTTTAAGAAAGGCCTATGTCTTTTCTGCAAAGGTCCATTTAGGCCAGGTTCGTCTCTCGGGAGAGGCTTACCTTACTCATCCCCTTGAAGTTGCAGGGATTCTAACCCAATTAAGGCTTGACGTTGCAAGTGTTGCCACTGGTCTTCTTCACGATACAGTAGAAGATACCCTGGTTAAACTTGATGATATTCGGGATAATTTCGGCAATGAGATTGCCCAGTTGGTGGATGGTGTAACAAAGATCAGCCAAATTCCTTTCCGATCCTATGAGGAAAGTCAAGCAGAAAATTTCCGTAAGATGATCCTTGCAATGGTTAGGGATATCAGGGTTGTGCTGATAAAACTTGCTGATCGCCTCCACAACATGCGCACCCTCGGTTACCATAGCCCTGAAAAACAGATGGAGATCGCCCAGGAAACCCTTGATATCTATGCCCCTCTGGCAAATCGTCTCGGGATTGACTGGATAAAGACAGAGTTAGAAGACCTGGCATTCCAATACCTCCATCCTGATATTTACAAGGATATTCACCGCAAGATTGCAAAAAAGGAGAAGGAGAGATCTCGATATATAGATGAAGTGAAAAGAATATTAATGAAAAAGCTTTATGAAAGCAATATAGAGGCGGAGGTTACGGGAAGGATCAAACAAATCTACAGTATATATCTAAAGATGAAGGAACAGAACATAGATTTTGACCAGGTATACGATATCACCGCGTTCAGGGTCATCGTCAATAATATAAAGGAATGCTATGATGTTCTGGGCATCATTCACTCCCTCTGGAAACCTATTCCAGGCAAGTTTAAGGACTATATTGGCCTTCCCAAGGAAAATCTTTATCAATCCCTTCATACCGCTGTTATTGGTCCATACGGGGAACGTATTGAGATACAGATACGGACACATGATATGCACAGGGTTGCGGAGGAAGGTATTGCTGCCCATTGGAAATATAAGGAAGGAAAGACATTAAATGAAGCTGATGATAAAAGATTTACATGGTTGAGGCAACTTCTCGAGTGGCAGAGGGATTTAAAGGACAATGCTGAATTTATTGAAAGTGTAAAGGTAGATCTCTTCCCCAATGAGGTATATGTATTCACTCCAAAAGGGGAGGTAAAAGAGTTTCCTGTTGGAGCGACCCCTGTGGATTTTGCTTATAGTATTCATTCCGATGTTGGACACCACTGCGTTGGAGCAAAGGTAAATGGGAAGATAGTCCCCCTGAAATATGAATTTAAAAGCGGAGACACTGTTGAGATTATAACTTCCCCTAACCAGAAACCAAGCAAGGATTGGCTTAAGTTCGTTAAGACATCAAGGGCCAAGACAAAGATTCGCCAGTGGTTTAAAGCAGAAGAGACTGAGAAATCATTAACCCTCGGAAAGGAAATCCTTGATAAGGAGTTTCGGAAATACAATCTTCAAATGGCCAGATTGATAAGGTCAGGGGAGATGTTAAAAGTGGCGAACGAGTTCAGTTTTCAGGACGTAAACGACCTAATTGCCTCTGTGGGCTATGGAAAGATAACACCCAATCAGATTATTGGAAAACTGATCCCCCAGGAGATGATAGAAAAAAAGGAAGAGCGAGATGAGGGCCGTCTAAAAAGGCTAATCAAAAAGATCACCCATTCAAGTCCGAGGGATGCACTCCTGATCAAGGGCATTGATAATGTAATGGTTCGTTACGCTGGTTGCTGCAACCCTGTTCCGGGTGATAGGGTTGTTGGTTTTATCACCCGTGGACGGGGAGTAACCATCCACACTGCGGACTGCCAGAATATAATAGATGAAGATCCAAATCGGAGGGTTGAAGTGGAGTGGGACTCCACGAAGGAATACACATTCCCAGTGCGAATCCGGATTTACTCTGAAGACAAAAAGGGATTACTCGCTGAGATAAGTGGTGCGATCTCCTCTAATGAGGCGAATATTACAAATGCGAGGGTAGATACAACAGAGGACAAAAAGGCAATCAGTATATTTGAACTTCAAATACAGGATCTGAACCATTTAAAAAGGGTAATTAAACATATTGAAAGGATTAAAGGGGTTCACAGGGTGGAAAGGCTCAGGATTGAAACCCCTGCTGAATCCTGATGCTGTGCTTTATTGAAGCTACCCTTATCTAAATTATGCGGCCTTTGTGATCAAACCTGAACGAAGGCAGCGTGAACAGACCTTCACCCTGACCGTCCTTCCCTCTATTATTGTTTTTACCTTATGGAGGTTGGGATACCAGATCCTTCGTGTCTTATTGTTGGCATGACTCACATTATGTCCAAAAACAGGGCCTTTACCACATATCTCACAAACCTTTGACATCTATTACCTCTCAACCTATATTTAACACTTATTTAAAATAATTAACACAAATTAATGAAATTTTCCATATATTAACCACTTCATTCTTTATATGAGATTTCTGAAAAATATTAAGTAACCCGTCACTTAAACGGGGCTAAGTTAAAAGATCTGGCAGGAATATCCTCAAAAATCTTATCAAGCGGACGATTTAAATTTTTTTGTTAAGGGTAACCAAGTGACGGATATAGCTGGCCTTTATTTCTTTCGTTCATCTTTTCTTAGTTTAAGGGGCACGATAAGTTTACCGCTATAAAATTTTCTCAGACATCCCTGCCAGTTCACTAAATTCCTCGCTTCATTGATGCATTACAATATTAAAATTATTCTTATAGACTGGGGAGGTGGGGTGGAAAAGCCTTTGAGCGGATACCGATAATAA
>JBBITW010000114.1:0-11806 GCA_037440525.1 Deltaproteobacteria bacterium | reverse complement strand
TTGTCATTCCGAGCCTCCTTTTTCTGTCATTCCAAGCCTCCTTTTTCTGTCATTCCGAGCGAAGCGAGGAATCTTCGGAAAGATTTCTCGGCTAACGCCTCGAAATGACAGCAGAGTGGTGTCATTCCGAGTGAAGCGAGGAATCTATAGAATTCAAACCCTTATAAAAAATAGATGGTCATTCCAGGACCTTTTCAGAGCCCTCTATAATCAGAAAAAAAATGGGGAGGCATTTAAAATGGCCTCCCCATAGGGAGCTATTCTTTTGGTATCTGGAATTCAAGCCTTACCGTAACCATATCTCCACCTTTATACTGCCAGACCTCAATTGGGGTTATGACATCTCCATTGGCATCGAAATCAACTGAGCCTGAGGCACCTTCATAGTTTATATCCTTACCTTTTTCAAGAAGTTCAAAGGCCTTTTTAAACTCACCAGGTTTTATCACATCACCTGGTGGATTTGAAACAAATCGCAGATTATCACGAATATTTTTTGATGTCATTGGAAGACCCTTTACTTTACAGGCATAAGCAGCAAGTCCGATGACAGCCACCCCATCGTATCCATTTGTAATGTAGGGAAGAGGAGGAAGCTTTCCAAACTCCTTTGTATAATCTCCAACAAATATATCATATGCATCACCTTTTGCAGAGGCAGCTACCGTTCCATACTGCCCCTCCACATTTTTTGCCCCAACTGCCTTTATGATGTCATAAGACTTGGTGCCATCGCAGAAGAGAAAACTCTTAAACTTGAAGAATTCGATGGCCTCTTTAATATATACCTTGCCATGTTCAGGATAGCTGAATGCACAGATGATGGATGGCTTCTTCTCAAGAGCCTTCTTTAGTTCTGCTGTGTAGGACTCTGCCGCCTTCTCATCGTGGGGAACCATGGAGAGAACCTTCCCTCCCCTCTTCTCAAACGATCTTTTAAATTGTTCTGCAAGCCCCTGACCATATGGATTATTTACATAAAGAACAGATGCAGTCTTATGCCCAAGATCCCTTGCGAGCTTCCCTGCAATCACACCCTGAAGGGCATCTGAGGGACATGTCCTGAAAAGGAAATCCTTCCCCTTATCAGCCGGAAGGACTGTAATAAGAGGTGATGTAGAGGCAGGTGAAATCTGGATGACCCCATTTGGTATGGTAACAGATTCAGCAACAGGGATGGTCACACCACTTGCGAGGGAGCCGATAATTGCAACTACCTTATTTACTTCGACAAGTTTCTTTGCTGCATTAACCCCTGGAATGGCTGATGTCTCACTATCCTCATGGAATAACTTTACATCGAGACCTGCCTCCTTCAACTGCTTTGCAGCCAGTTCACAGCCATTCTTGATGTTAGGCCCGAATTCCTTAAGTGGCCCGGTATAATCAAGAAGTGTTCCAATCCTCATCTCCTGAGCCAATGAGGTACCTTGAAAGATGAATAAAAAAAGGCAAAAGATAGAAAATAAATACTTGATCATTTTTCCTCCCTCCTTTTCAAATAAAATATATTGCTAAATTATCCAATTTTTACCAATATGTCAATACTTTTAGCAGAGAGCTCTGAAAGTGAATAAATTCCCCCTCACCTCGGTTGCAAGTCGTACCGACCATTCCCTCTCACCAAGGAGGCTGTTTTGTAATGTTATTCTGAGGCTTTAGCCGAAGAATCTATTTTTTATAAGGATTTGAATTCTATAGATTCCTCGCTTCGCTCGGAATGACACCACTCTGTTGTCATTTCGAGGCGTTAGCCGAGAAATCTTTTCGAAGATTCCTCGCTTCGCTCGGAATGACAGAAAAAGGAGGCTCGGAATGACAAACATGACATACACCTCATTGCGACACAACCTCAAGGAGAGGAGATTAAGGTGATTGGGGTGATCTCCTGCCTCAGGCAGGCGTAGGCTTTTCCACCCCACCTCCCCAGTCAATAAATTTTTTAAACACTATTTCAGAGACCCTTTAATATATCGCTGAACGGCCTCAAGTCCTCTCCAGAGGTGGGACTCCTCATGGGGTTCAATCGTATATATCGGTCTTAATCCTCTCTGGAAGATTATGGAAAAGAACTCCTCAAAATTGAAGCTCCCTTCCCCAATGGGTAGATGCTCATCCCGTTCTTTATGATTATCATGAAGATGGACTTCAATTAGATATTCTCCTAAGGTCTCAAGCCAGAGCGAAACACCGGCTTTACTGAATATATGGAGGTGTCCTGTATCGAGACAGAATCTGAAATTTTGTGAATCTATCTTTCCCAAAAGCAAGACAATCGAATCAGGGGTCTCTTCAAAGACATTTTCTATTGCAATGTTTAGCCCCCTATGTGAAGCCTCCTCGACCAGTGGCTCCCAGGTCTTTATACTGCTTTTAAGCCAAAGTTCTACATTTCCATCAAATTTCCATTTTTCATAACCTGGATGAAAGATGATTGCCTTTGGGTTAAAGAGGGTTGCCAGCTCTATAGTTCTTTTGAAACGATAAATTGTCACCTCCTTAACCCTTCTGTCCAATCCACCAGGGCTTAGATCCATATAAGGTCCATGGATGGTTATCTCTAATCCATTATTATTAAGGATTTCAGATATTCTATTAACATCTCTCTCCTCGAGGGTATCGAGCTCTTCTGCACTAAAATATATCTCGGGATTAATGCGGTTTTTTAGGACAAAATCTATCCGTCTCAGAAGCATGGAGTAAGGAGCATTTACCTGTATAGTATCCATAAAGATATTTCCTTTCTTTTATATAATTCATCCCTCCATCAATTCAATTGCCCGAAGAACATCCTCTCTCTTTCCAATGAGATATATAATATCACCTTTCTGGAAGATATAATCAGGTTCTGGAGAAGGAATGATTCTTTCATCTCTTTTTACAGCAATAACCGTAGCCCCTGTGGTTGAACGTATCTTCATTTCTTTAATAGAACGTCCTACAGCAAAGCTATTCTCATTTGCGAAAAAGGTTTCCGTCTCTATATCCGATACAATCTCACATTTTTCTGGGAGACTCTTAGGCGGAAGCTCAGTTTTTCGAAGGACTTTATAACCTCCGGTTCTTATTCTTTCGACCTGTTCGAATAGAAGGTTTCTTGGAACTTGATAATGGTGCAAAACCCTTGCAAATATTTCGATGGATGTTTCAAATTCTTCAGGGATCACTTCGTTTGCACCCATGCGAAGGAGGCCTTCAACCTCTGTAGTATATCGGGTTCTCACTATGATATAAATAACTGGATTCTCTTTTCTTGCAATTTGAACTATCCTTCGGGTTGAAGCAGGATCAGAGATGACTATGACAAGCATACGGGCTAAGGCCAATCCAAGTTTGTGAAGAATCTCAGGACTTGTCCCATCTCCATAAAAAATAGGTTCCCCCCTCTTTCTCATCTGTATTACGATATCGTTATTCAGGTCGAGGATGACATATGGGATAGATGTCTCTTTTAATACCTCAGCAAGATTCCTCCCGTTTAATCCAAATCCAATTATTATGACATGACCTTCCCTTCTCTGGGGAAAAATTTCCCTCTCAGCCCTCTTTTTCATTCTCTCAAATCTCTCTATGAGTCTTTTAGAGCTAATCCAGAGGGAGATATTAGGTGAAGCACGAAGCATGAAAGGTGTAAGAACCATAGTAAGAAGAGAGGCAGATAGAAAAAGCTGATAGTGAGCCTCGGATAGCAATTCAAATGATTTTCCTGCTGTAGCAAGGACAAAAGAGAATTCTCCAATCTGGGATAGATGAAGAGCACTCTGGAGTGAAACCCTTACAGGATGCCCCATCAGATGAAGAGATAAAAATCCGCTAAACGTCTTTATTATAATGATTAACGTAACCACACAAAGTATAATGAATATGTTCTGACTCAGGAATTTAAAATCCATCAGCATACCAACCGAAATAAAGAAGAGTCCATTAAAACTCTCCTTGAATGGCAATATATCGGCTATTGCCTGATAGGCATATTCTGATTCAGAAATAATCAATCCTGCAAGGAATGCCCCCAGTGCCAATGAGAGGCCAAAACTTGATGTCAAAAGCGCAGTTCCAAGACAGAGCAATATAATGGTGATGATAAAGAGTTCCCGACTCCTCGTTCGGACTACCTGGTGAAGGATATTTGGAACTAACCACCTTGCACTCCATATCACGATTGCGATTATTGATGCTGATTTCAAAAGGGTTAAAAAAAGTTCCAAAAGAGTTCCACTGCTCCCTCCGAGAATCGGTATAAGAAGCATCAATGGAACAACACAGAGGTCTTGAAAAATCAGGATCCCTATGGAGAGACGGCCATGAGGTGAGTCAATTTCACCCCTTTCAAAAAGTATCTTCATGTTGATGGCTGTACTGCTGAGGGAAACCAAAAATCCAGCCAGTATGGATCTCTCCCAACTCCTTGTGAAAGGATAGGTGATCATTGTCGTCACTAAAATAGTAAGAAGAACCTGAGAGAAACCTCCTCCCAAAATTGAAGAGCGAATCCTTTTAAGGCTCTTTAAAGAAATCTCGAGGCCAACCGTAAAGAGCAGGAGAATGATTCCTACCTCTGCAAGGGTTTCAACTTCATGAATATTCTGAATGAATCCAAATCCATTGGGTCCTAAGAAGATTCCTGCTATTAGAAATCCGACGATTGAAGGGATCTTCAACTTCTGAAGAAAAAATATAACAGAGGCAGAGACTCCAAATATTATAACAAGTGTCTTTAAAAAATCTATTCCCATAAACAACCGACCCTCCAAAAAATTATAACCCAAAATCTATGATTATTAAGAGATCGCTGAAAAAAGTATTTAAAAAATAATATAAAGACTGGGGAGGTGGGGTGAAAAAGCCTTTGAGCGGATACCTTTAATAGTTTAGCACTAATGATTAATACCCTAAAAAATGCTTGATTTTCTTTTATGCAATTGTAAGCAATTTAACTTCTAAATGTCCGCATTCGAAGGGTTTGGAACCCCACCTCCCCAGTCATTTTAGGACTTTTTCAGAAGTCTTATCAATAGGATTAGATCATCCACCCATTGAAAAGGGAAGAAAAATTATGGTATAAGAAAATAGAGGTGAATTTATGTTCAATATAGGATTACCTGAATTGCTAATCATCCTGGCCATAGCCTTAATCGTTTTCGGGCCCAATAAACTTCCTGAACTTGCAAGGGCCTTTGGTAAGGCAATGCGTGAATTTAGGAAGGCCACTGAGGAGGTAAAAGAGAGCTTTGAGGCCGAGACAAAAGATCTTGAGGGGATAAAAGATACATTAACCGAAGGGAATTTGTTGACTGATTTAATGGAAGAGGGATCCTCAGGCATGGAAGCTTCTAAAGAGATACAGGCCGAAGGTGAAAGTTCTCTTCCTATTCAAGAATCAACCTCCGAGGAAATAATGGCCTCTCAAGAAACGGTGAAACCGGAGGAGAAAAAGGAAGATATAGAAGGAGCGAAAAAAGGAATTCCTTCCAATGGATGAAAAGAAACTTCCTTTAACAGCACACCTCCAGGAGTTAAGAAAACGTTTAATCCTCTCCTTTATCGCAATTGGAGCTGGTTTTATCATCTGTTACACATTTTCAAAATCCCTCTTCGACCTGCTCGCTGCTCCTCTCCTAAGACTTATGCCAAACGGGGGGGCTTTAATATTTACAAGCGTTGCCGAGGCCTTCTTTACCTATATGAAGGTTGCCTTCATCGGTGGCTTCATCCTAAGCTCACCTTTTGTCCTATACCAGATATGGGCATTCGTGGCACCAGGGCTCTATCGTCATGAGAAGCGGTACGTAGTTCCTTTGCTCTTTGCAGGTTCCTTCTTTCTCGTTCTGGGTATACTCTTTGCGTATTTCATTGCTATCCCAATTGGTTTTAAATTCCTCTTAGGTTATGCAAGAGATTTCATCAAGCCCATGCCGAGTATGAAAGAATATCTCTCTTTCAGTATCAAATTTCTTCTGGCCTTTGGTCTTGTATTTGAGTTCCCTGTTGTATTGGTTGTTCTTGCACGAATCGGAGTGATCGATTCAAAGACAATGGCCCGCCACAGGAAATATGCAATCTTACTTATATTTATCTTTGCCGCTGTAACGACCCCTCCTGATCTGATCTCCCAGATCCTTATGGCCCTTCCTCTTATGGGACTTTATGAATTAAGCATTCTCCTTTCAAAGATTTTCGGGAAGAAGAAAGAGGAAGAAAAGAAAGGGATTTAACCTCCGAGGTAGAGTCGCCGTACATCAGGATTTTCAAGAAGGCTTATGCCATCTCCCTCAAAGCGATTATTCCCCATTTCGAGGACATAGCCATAATCTGAATATTCGAGGACCATGGCTGCCTTCTGTTCCACGATAAGACAGGGAAGCCCTGTTACCTTTATTTCAACAATCTTTTCAAAAACGGTTTTAACCCATTTGGGTGAAAGACCGAGTGATGGTTCATCAAGAAGAAGGATTTTGGGTTGAACCATCATAGCCCTTGCAAGGGAGAGCATCTGCTGCTCTCCTCCACTCATCTGGTTTGCCTTCTTCTTCCTCTTTTCCCTCAACCAGGGAAATAGGTTGTAAACCTTTTCTAAGGCCTTCTCCTTTTCAGAATGGCTCTTAATTATCCACCCCCCCATATCAAGATGTTCTTGAACTGTCATATCAGGGAAGACCACACGTCCCTGGGGATTAAAGGCCAATCCTTTTCCTACAATATCATAGGGAGGACAATTGGTGATCTCTTCATTTAAAAATATTACCTTCCCTGAGCTAACCCTTAAAAGACCTGCGATAGCCTTTAAAACTGTTGACTTTCCAGCTCCATTTGGCCCGATCAATGAAACAATCTCTCCTTCCTTAACAGAGAGCGAAACCCCGTGGATTATCTCCATTTTTCCATAGCCGGCTACTATCTTATGAACATTTAATATCTCTTTTTTTACTCTATCCATCATCTTCCAAAGTAATGTTCAAGTAGTGTTTCATCCCTTTGAATAAGACTGCAGCTTCCTTCGGCAATCTTCTCCCCATAGTTTAGGGCTATTGCATTTTGACAATGGTTCATTATGACCTTCATGTCGTGCTCGACGATGATGAATGTCTTTCCTTCTCTGTTAAGCCTGTGAATCAACTCCATTAGTTCATTTTGAAGTGTAGGGTTTATGCCTGCGGCAGGTTCGTCAAGAAGGATCAACTCGGGATCATGCATAAGAACCTGAGCAAGGGAGAGGAGCTTCTGTTGACCGAATGAGAGATTATGGGCATCATCATCCTTTTTATCAGCAAGTTTGACCAGATGCAGGAGGTTCAAAGCAGTTTCCAATAACCTGCTCTCCTTTCCTCTACCTACAACGATAAGATTTTCAAGGAGGGTCATCTTTGGGAATACCCTTATTATCTGATACGTTCGGCCCACACCCATTCGAGCGATCTCATAGGGTCTCTTACCTGTAATATCCTCTCCTTTGAAATATATTCTTCCTGAATCAGGCCGAAGAACACCTGTGATTATATTGAAAAGTGTCGTTTTTCCTGCCCCATTTGGACCGATCAATCCAGTGATCGAGCCCTGCTCGATCGTAAATGAACATTTATTAAGTGCAATAACCTCTCCAAATTTTTTAACCACATTATCAATTCTTAATATTGGTTCCATACTAAAACTTCCCTACTTTTCAGGGATCATATCTTTCTTGTCCTTGGAAGGATTCTTCGTTCCTTCATCCAGCCTAAAAGCCCCTGAGGAAAAAACAGGATTAAGGCCATCAAAATCCCTCCAAAAATTGCCATATAAAGGGTGGTCAATTCAGCCCAGAGTATTTCATGGATGAATGTAAATAGAGTTGCGCCAATCACAGGACCGAATAGAGTCCCCACACCACCAAATAATGTCATCACTATAGGAGTAAGTGTGAGGTGGATGCTGAAGGCAAATGGAGGGTCGATATAATTTTGATATGTGAAATGGATAGCTCCTGCAAAACCCACAAGAAAAGCGCTTAGGCTGAAAGCAATGATTTTTTCACGAGTTGTATTTATCCCAAGGGTTTCCGCAGCCTGTTCATCCTCCCTTATGGCCATCAGACGGAGACCAAATTTTGAAGAAAAAATCTTATAACAGATGATAAATGTAATAAAAGTTAGGATTAGAATCGACCAGTAAAGTGTTGGAAGTTGAATTCCTGCAACAAATGGGACACCTTTCCCACCATGGGTAATGGGTGTAAGATATTCTGTGCCAAAGAGTTCCCTGGTCCCTTCAGTCAGGGCAACCATTGATATGGCAAAGTAAACCCCTTTAATCCTTAAAAGGATATAGCCAATTCCTATTGATATAATGCTTATAAAGACCGCACCAATAGGCCAGGCAAAAAGCCATAAGAATCCATAATCAGCAATAAGAAGGCTACTCACATATCCACTTACACCAATGAACCAGGCAAGACCAAAATTTGTATATCCTGTTAAGCCTGAAAAAAGGTTCCAGCCTGCTGCGTAGACTGAAAAGACAAGTATGAGAAGAAGAAGGTTTATCCAATAGTCTGAGACAAAAAGTGGCAGTGGTATTAGAAAGGCTGTAAAAAGGCCGATCCCAATCCCGACTCTCTGCTTTTTTAAAAAATCTTTCATGAGATGTTTTTCTTAACCTCTCTTGATAAATGTAGTACTTTCATAAATGCGAGGCCAAGTCTCTGCCTGCGACATATGCAGGCAATAATATGAATCCAAAGTTAGATAAAATATGTTTGATGAATCCCTCTTCATTTCTTAAAAATGCCTGTAGGCCTTAATAGCAAGATAACCAAAATTGTTACAGAAGGAATAATCTGGGCTATCTTAGCACTTATATACTGGGTCACAAGACTTTCCAATACACCTATTATCAACCCACCTACGAGGGCTCCATGGATATTTCCCAATCCACCTAAGACAACAATTGCAAAGGCTTTTGAGACATAACTTCCACCCATCTGGGGGAAGATGACCCACTGGAGGCTTACGATGGCTCCAGCTGCGCCAGCAAGGCCTATGCCCATACCAAATGTGATTGCCCTCATCTTCATCGTATTTATTCCACAGACCAGAGCCACCTCTGAATTCTGGGAGGTGGCTCTGATTGCCTTGCCCAATTTGGAATATTTTAAAAAGGTAAAAAGTGACACTGTAATAAAGATTGCAAGACCAAATGATATGGTTTTACTTTTTGAAAAAACAAAACCAAGAAGGGGAAAGTTTCCTGTTAAATAAGGCACAGAGCGATATGTATTAGTCCAGAAGAACTGTGCCAGATTCCAGATAAGGATAGACATTCCAAAGGTCAGTATCAGGGCTGAAAGTTCCTGCTCCTTAATTAATCGTTCAGTGATTCGTCTGTGGATTAACGTTCCAGCAATAAAGAAGAGAGGGATGGAGAGGAGGATAGATAGCAAAGGATTTAGATGAAGGAGGCTAAATGTCCAGAATGTGAAGTAAGCTCCAAGCATCACAAACTCACCATGTGCAATATTGACTATCCCCACCACTCCCCAGACAAGTGTCAGGCCCATCCCAACAAGGGCATAAACAGAACCAAGCATCAAACCTCTGATAATGATCTCAATAAAATTGGCCATATAAAAAATATCTTTTTATTATCTTCCCCATCCTGAAAATGGATAGATTGCCTCTGCAGTCTTCATCTCCTTTGGATAAATGATCTGCTTTACCATTCCTTCTATGGCAACTTGATTAGGGAGGAGTTTCTTCCCCTCTGCCTTCTGCCACTGAAGGAGGTTTGTTGTCTTTCCTATTTGCCAACCTGAATCAGGATGTCCCAGAGGATTGACTTCGTATTCACCGAATATGGTAACGGTCTTAATAGAATAAAGCTTATCTCTTAAGGCCTTTTTATCTTCTATGGAGCCAACCTCTTTAATTGCCCTTTCGAGGATCTGTCCTGCGGCAAATCCCGCAGCCGCATGGTATGATGGCTCACTCTTATATTCTTTAAGGTAAGCCTTATAGAATTCCAAGTTTCCAGGTGTTTTAATAAAAGGTTCCCAGAATGTCTCACCTGTAACTCCCAATGCATCGAACTTTAGCGATTTTGCAAAATCAGAGATGGCAGGCCCTACGAGAAAACCAAACATTTTTGGAGTGGCATTGATAGCCTTTGCTGCCTTCATCAACCCGATAGAATCTGGAAGATACCCTCCTCCCAGTATCATATCAGGTTTGTAAGACCATGCCTTTGACATGATGGGCTCCCAGTCGGCTGTCTCTTTTGGATAGGCCTCATCGAGGACCACCTGCATACCCATCTCTTTTGCTTTGACAACGAGGGGTTTCGTTGCTCCGATTGGGAATGGAGTATCCTGATAGATAAAAGCTACAGTCTTTGCCCCCTTCTCTCTACCCACCATCAGACATCCATATAGATTCTTCCAGGCAGGTGGGAGGATTCCAACAAACCATTCCCTCTTCTTTCCCTCCCAGATCACTGGAGCATTTGCCAGAGGAGTGATGATGGGGATTTGATACTGCTCCGAAAGGGGGGCAATCGCATTTGAGGCCGCACTTCCATAAGGCCCTAATATCAAATCGACCTTATCCGAGACAATCAGCTTTCTCACTAACTTAACCGCTTCACTGGGGTCGCTCTTATCATCGTATACAGAAAACTCTACCTGTCTGCCAAGGAGACCTGGTCCTGGACACCCAAGCTTTTCTACTTCACCAAAGCTACAACCCCTTTCATTGACGAGCTTTCCCCAGAGCTTGTATCCACCAACCTCAAGTTCTCCTTCACGTGCCATTGACCCTGTGAGTGAGATTGCAACCCCAATCCTGATAGGAGCCTTTGTTTGGGCAAAGATTGGCTTTAATTTCAAGCCCCCAAAGCTAATTGCTGTAACTCCGATTGTTGACTTCTTAAGGAATTCCCTTCTACTAAACCCATTTTTAATCCTTTTCTTCATATCGTTTTCCTCCTCCCATAATAAAATTTATTCTGAAATTATCAGATTTCTCATTTTTTTGTCAAATCATTTTTCTGAGGCTCCTGAAAAAGTACTGAAATGCCTGGGGAGGTAGGGTTCCAAACCCTTCGAATGCGGACATCCACCCCACCTCCCCAGTCTATTAGAATAGTTTTTAATCCTTTTTCAGGGGTCTCTTTAATAAGGAACAGGTCTTATTTTACTCTGGTGAATCGATCTTAAGGTCACAATGGCCTTAGCTACCAAAACTCCTTCATCCCCATCATCCCTATAGTCGAAGACCTCAGATTCTCCAACGTGGATCTTTCCCCCCTCACGAAGGATTTTAGATTTACAGATTAGGGTATGGCCATATGCAGGTTGGAAAAAATTGATCTTAAACTCTATGGTTAGTATGCGATGATCCTCAGGAACCAGGCTAAAGGCAGCGTATCCTGCTGTGTGGTCAGCCATGGTAGCGATTACCCCTGCATGGATATAATTGTCCTGCTGTCGATGTCGATCGAGAACTTCTAATTTTGATTCAAGATATCCCTTTTTATAATTTATCGCTTTGTATCCCACATCTGAAATAAAACCCTGAGAATAATCCTTCTTTAAGAATTTAATCCTTTTTGGAGAAAGTCTCTTTCCCATTCAATTGAATCCTTGAGTCTATTTATTACTCGGAGCAATTAAATCTTTACAATTATCCCCCTCACCCCGGTTGCGAGTCGTACCGACCTCCCCTCTCCCCAAGGAGGCTGTGTTGTAACGTCATTCTGAGGTTTTAGCCGAAGAATCTATGCTTTATAATGGTTTGAATTCTATAGATTCCTCGCTTCGCTCGGAATGACACCACTC
>JBBITW010000113.1:0-12043 GCA_037440525.1 Deltaproteobacteria bacterium | reverse complement strand
TCCTCGCTCCGCTCGGAATGACAATTTTGGAGAGATTGCTTCGCAATGACAATCTGGAATCGCTCAATTTAGAAGATAATAAAAATGGGGGTAATTGATTATGTCAGCAGATAAAGGGATTGTTTCAGAAGAGATACTGGAGGGATTGCGTCGTAGGATTGGACCAAAAGAGCGTCTGAAAGACACATTCAATGAATCTGCAACGCGAGAAGCAATAAGGAAATTTATAGATGGAATAGGTGATTCAAATCCACTCTGGTGTGATGAAGAATATTCTAAGAAGACTCCTTATGGAACCCTCGTGGCTCCTCCTTCCTGGCTTTACAGTGTATTTGTGGGCTGGATTACCCTGGAGATTGAAGGGCTTGATATGATGCCCGCAGGAGCGGATTGGGAATTTTTAAGGCCAGTTCTCATGGGGGATAAAATTGTTGTTGATCATGCATATACCGATTTAGAGGTGAAGAAGGGTGGGAATATTATTATAGAGCATCATGAAGAGTCCTTTCATAACCAGAGAGGAGAACTCATTGCCAGGGCAAAAAGCTGGTCAATAGGGACAAAGAGTGTTACAGAGCAGGCAGCAAAGGCTCAGGATGTAAAACTTCCCCATCCCTGGAGTGATGAGGAGCTTCGTAAAATAGAGAGGGAAATACTGAACGAACCAAGAAGAGGCTCTGATGTGCTGTATTGGGAAGATGTAAATTTGGATGAAGAGTTACCTCCTGTCATTAAAGGACCCTTAGGTTTAACTGATATGGTGGCCTATCTTATTGGGGCCTCTCCAGTGAGATTTACTGCCCATGGAAATACACTCCGTCTATTTCAGGAACATCCAAGATTTGCATTTCGGGATCCTGAAACGTCCTCTCCAGAAAGGGTTGAAGCTTCTCATTTTAACAGGGTAACCACAAGGGCTAAGGGTATGAAAACAGGTTTTGCCTTTGGTGGCCAGAGTCACTGCTGGGTGATTCATATGCTCACTAACTGGATGGGGGATGAGGGCTGGCTGAAGAGAAGTAATGTTCAATACAGGGGAATAATCAATTTTTCAGATGTTGTGTGGTGCAAAGGAAAGGTGAGAAAAAAATATTTCGATGAAAATGAAGAGCCCTGTATTGATATCGAGACAGGTGTGGTAAATCAAAGGGGGGAAAATGTGGTGCCCGGAAGTTCAACCATAATCTTACCATCAAGAGAGAAGAAAAACAGGCCACTGGAAAAGAGATTGACAAAATAATAAGGTGCTTTTCAACTTAGCACTCTCCCTATTGATAGTTTCTTTTATTGCCATTGCGAGGAAATCCCTGTAGGAGGAGAGGAAAAAGATATAATGGAGGTGTGAAATGCTTAAAGAATTCAGTCTTGAAGGTAAGGTTGCAATTGTTACTGGAGCAGGCAGAGGAATTGGTAGAGGTATTGTTTTGGCCTTAGCTGAGGCAGGTGCAGATATTGTGGCTGTGGCCCGAACAGAGAATGAAATAAATGAGGTAGCCAGAGAGGTGAAAAAGATGGGGCGAAGAGGCCTCGCAGTTCCTACTGATATCACGAAGGAAGACCAGGTGCAGAGAATGGTCGAAAAGACCATTTCTGAATTCGGTAAGATTGACATACTTGTAAATAATGCTGGCGCAATTACCGCAGTGATGCCTCTTGTTCCTCTGCCACACCTGGGAGATTTGTTTCCCAAGGCAATGTCTGAAGAGGAATGGCGAAGTGACTTCGATGTGGATTTAATTGGCACTTTTCTTTGTACAAGGGCAGTTGGCCCTTACTTGATTAAGCAGAGAAGCGGGAAGATAATCAATATTACCTCATCGCTTGCCATCAGGGGATTTGATTATAATGCTCCATACTGTGCAAGTAAGGCTGCAAAAACCCGTTTTACACAGACACTCGCAAGAGAATGGGCAAGATATAATATAAATGTCAATGCCATTGGACCGGGTTTAACTCATACATCAATGACAGACCAGTATATATTTTCCAATGAAAAGGTGAGAGAGAAGCATCTTGGTAAGATACCTTTGAGAAGGGCAGGTACACCAAGGGATATAGGGCTCCTTACAGTTTACTTAGCATCTGATGCTTCAAACTGGATGACAGGTCAGAGTCTATACATTGATGGTGGAGAATCAATTCCATAAGCCCTGCAATAAATTCTGATAGAGTAAAAAAGATAAGGAAGGAGATCAATTAGATGGAAAAGGTAGATTATGATGTAATAGTCATAGGTTCAGGAATAGGTGGTCTCAGTGCAGCAGTTCTTCTTGCCCATAGTGGCTATAAGACACTCGTTCTGGAGAATTTGGATAGGCTTGGAGGTAGGTGGTCAACCATAGAGAAAGAGGGATTTAAGCTCCCTACAGGTGCAATTGTTCTTCATAGAGGAGTATTTACAGATATATTTCAAAAGGTTGGAGCAGAATTTGATGCTACTGATGCCCCTAACCTCTATTATATGATTGAAGGGAAAATCTATGAACTTCCACCAAAGGGAGGTATTACAGCACTTCTCAATATAGTAAACAAATTAGAGGTCGAAAGGGCCAAGCTTGTAGGAAGAATTGTGAAGGAGGTAGCGGTTGAAAAGATCAGAGGTGCTATGCGCGGGGAAAAACATGGACCTGAAAAGGAGGCTTTAGGCTTCACATTCCGGGATTGGCTACTTCAGTATACGGATAATGAGCTCGCCCATCAAATATTTGACACAGTTATTGTTGCCCAGTTATGTGCACGTTCCCATGAAGTGCCCGCAAACCAGTTCTTCCAGTTCATGGCCCGAATGGGTGGGGTTCGAACCCCATGCATTCTCAATAAAGGGAACATACATGCTGCTGAGGCCCTTGTCAGAGTCATAAGGAAGAATGGAGATGTCTGGCTCAATTGTCCTGCAAAGAGGATATTGGTTAAAAAGGGAGCTGTTTCAGGAGTTGTGGTTGAGAAGGATGGCACTGAAACGGAGATTGGCGCTAAAGTCGTCATAAGTGATGTCGGTCCAAAACGGACAGTCGAACTGGCAGGAGAGGAGAATTTCGATGAGGAATATCTTAGAACCATGCGAGTAAGGCTGAGACCATCTCCTGCTTCTATGGTTTTGGTTGGAAGTGATAAGCCTTTGATTATGGAGAAAGGAGAGAAGGCAACAATTCTTGTGGTAGGGGCAAGGAGAATGACTTCAGCTATTCCTGTTACAAATACCTGTCCAGGCCTTGCACCTCCGGGAAAACATCTTACCTTCTTCTGTGGTGCTCCAATGTCTTCTTTGCATCATGTTGATAAAGAAGAAGAGATGAAAAAATTTTTATTGGATATCAAAGAGCTATTTCCAGAATTTGAAAAACATGGGGAGATTTTGGATGCCACAGTGAGGGATATAGATGATGAGTTTCCAGAACTGCGCACATGGCCTGGATATGATATGCCTCGAGAGACACCCATTAAAAACTTATATAATGTTGGAGATGCAGTGAAAACCGTTGGTATGACTGGAACAGCAGCATCTGCAGAATCGGGTAAGGCAGTTGCAGAGTTGGTAAAAAAACACTTGAAGATATAAAAAGATATAATGATCAGGAGTAAAGATGTGTGAATTGTGCAAAAGATATGGTGAGGGAGATCGGTGGTTCTTAAATCCTAAAAATTATGCGAGGCCTCTTTATAGGAAATTGGAAGGTGGAAAAGAGAAAGAACCAATGATCCTCGATGAACTGAGGGCCCCTCTGAATTTCATTAAACCGATCATTGATTTAAAAGATAGAGCTGAAGATTATGAAAGGGCTATGAAGGAATTTACAAAGAAGCAGGAGAGAATGGTTGGGCAGGTTGTTTCGCTTGAAGATTCAAAGAGAATGGTTGAGATCGCACAACCAGTTGCAAGGATTGACTGTATATGCAGAAGGACCTTCAGGGCAACCCTCGAGGACGGAAAGATTCGTCCCCGATCATGTCTGGGATTGGGAGTCGGGATGTTTCGCTGGGAAGAGTGGCCAGAAAGATACAAAGGTGGGGTTGAATTTATTTCAACCACTGAGGCAAAGAGACATATTGAGCACTGGCACAAGCGAGGCATGGTAATAACGATCATGGCATTTGGTACCCCTTATATTGGAGGCATCTGTCTTTGTGATTATCCTGATTGTATTGCAATCAGAATGAGGATCGATTATGGTGTAGTGCCATTTTTGCTGAAGGGTCATCAGGTGGCAAAGGTGAAGTACGATGAGTGTATTGGATGTGGTATTTGTGCTCAGCGATGCCAGTTTGGTGCTATCAAGATGGAGGTTACAACAAATAAATCGAATATCGATATGATCCGCTGTTTTGGTTGTGGGGTATGCGCCTATTCCTGCCCTCAGAATGCAATAAGCCTTATTGATCGTGATAGATTTCCAACCATAAGGGAAGAATGGTAAAAAGATTTTTCTGAGATCTTTATACGATTCGGTCAAACTTTCCCTGAAAAGTGAGGGATTCTATGTTGCCTGTAATTGAGATTGATAGAGATAGATGCCAGACTCCTTTTGAGTGTAAAAAGTGTCTTCAGATATGCCCTCATGCTGTCTTTGCTATTGCTCCTACAAAGGTGGAGCGTTTTAGGGAGACCGATCCTGAAGATTATGAAGTTCAGGCAGTCTTCAGGGATAAATGTGTGATCTGTATGGACTGTGTCAGGGTTTGCCCTGCTCATGCATTGAGGGTGGAGACAGGAGGTATGTGAGGTGGAAAGATATAATTTCGATTTAGACGAGGAGATGCTGAGAGATATCTCAAAGGAATTCGATCCGGTGATTTTTGTAAAGGGATTGAGATCGAAAGACCAGGAGGATATAACCTCATCTTTCAGGGACTATGGGAAAAACCTCGCCCGAAAGAGCATCGAAGAGGGAGAGAAGAGGGTGGATAGGACTTATGAGATTATGAGAGAGGCCATAGAGAAAACAGGTGAAATGGGATTTCCATTTATTGCGCAGAGATATATAGAGATTTCCTATTTAAGTGTCCAACCAATCAAGAGATTATGGGTCCTTATGAATAATTCTAATACCTTTGCATTTAGAATCAATGACTGTAGCATTTATCAAGCTATAAAAAAGGAATATGGAGAGGAAATGGCAAAAAGAATGTTATGTAAATGGGCATGTTTTTCATTGATAGATAATATATTCTCTTATTCCGGGTTTCAAACTGATTATTCCCTGGAGATGAGTATGGAGAGCTCGGGTTACTGCCAGTTCAGAGTTGAAAAACGTTAAATACTATCCAAAGGCTAATGCAATCCCTTTAATTACTTTGAGATTGCCTCACAATGACAGTTCATATTTAAAGCAGTATTAACAAAGAATTAGGAAGGAGGAGATGAAATATGAAAAAGATAAAGAATGAATGGTTATTGTGTTTATCAGTTATCTTCTTACTCATTAATCTTTTCTTTTTTTCTACGGCAGCAGCTCAGCCTATTATTTTCGGGATGCCTGCTCCACTGGGTGAATCTGCCTCTATTTCTGGATGGAAAGCAGTGCAGATGGCAGTTGAGGAGATAAATGGTAGGGGTGGAGTATCAGTTGGTGGAGTAAAACGCCCAATTGAAATTTATTCCATTGATACTCGGGAACATGAGCCCGGGATTCCAATTCATGATGCCCTTATGGCTATTGAAAAATTGATACTCGAGAAGAAGGTTCATGCGATTGCAGCAGGGCCCATGCGTTCCGAAGTTTTGCTTGCGGCTCTGGATGGTATTGTCAATAAATACAAGCTTCCGTATATGGTTACCATTGCCATGACACCTATTTTGCAAAAGAAGATCCTCGAGAATTACGACAAATATAGATATGTTTTTAGAATCAATCCTGATGCCGTTTATATTGTGAAGCTTCTATCAGAAGTAATGACATTCTTGAATAAGGAATTTGGATTTAAAAGGGCGTATTTAGTTTGTCAGGATGTACTTTGGGCCAAGGCAACAATAGGTGGTGTGGAGAATGTGATTAAAGCATCCGGGTGGGAGGTTCTTGGGAAAGATGTCTACCCTACAGGTGCCTCTGAATTTTCTGCCTCCTTAACAAAGGTCAAGGAAACCAGGGCTCAGGTGATTGTTCCTGTATTTGATATGCCTCCAGCGGCTGTTTTGCTGAAACAGGCAAGGACAATGAAGATTCCAGCCATTATTGCTGGTGGTATAGAACCTGCCGCTCGCCAGGAAGCATGGAAGGTATTTGAGGGCGAAGTGGAGGGGATGGTTGATACAATATTTACAGCAGGTCATATCCCTGTAAAGGCAATCCCTAAATCTGTTGAATTTTATGAGAGATTCGGAAAGAGATGGGGCAAGACAGAACAGGAAAAGTTAAGTCAGACAGGTGCTGCAACTGCCTATGATTCAATCTATGTCCTGGTTAATGCCATCGAAAGGGCTGGGACACTTGAGAGTGAGGCAGTTGTTAAGGCACTGGAAAGAACTGATATTACTGGAGCAATTGGAAGGATAAGGTTTGGAAAGGATCATCAGGTTATTTATGGATTCGATCCTAAGGAGTCTGCAATTGGCGTGGCATTCCAATGGGTAAAGGGAGAAAGGGTTGTTGTTTTTCCCTCACCAGTAGCCGAAGGGAAGATTAAGCTTCCTCCTTATATGAAATAGAGGGGAAGAAATTTCTTAAGGGAGAACGATTAGGTCATTGTTGAGCTCGTTCTCCCTTTTATAAGATTGGCAGTTAATGATAATTAGCATAATAATATATGGTGGATTAAACAGTCTGATTTTAGCCATTATAGCATTGGGTTTTAGCCTCACTATTGGCATTAGTGGTGTGGCCAATCTTGCTTATGGTGGTTTTTATTTATTTGCTGGTCTGCTGACCTGGATTTTATTTAAAGGTTTAGGCCTTCCTTATCTTATAGCCATACTATTATCAGTTGCAGTAACAGGACTACTCGGTGCACTGATGTATTGGTTGGTCTTACTGAGGGTGAGGGGGATAGTCCTATCCGAGGTAATAGCCACTCTTGCAATAGGAATTGCAATACTGGAGTTTTTTCGCTGGAAAGGGTTTATACATTACTATGGCCTTCCTTATTTTATAAAGGGTAGCATTGAAATAGCTGGTGTTACAATAGACTATCATCGCCTTTCAATCATTGGGATAGGATTGGTTTTAATTATTCTTCTATGGCTTTTCACACATTATACAAGGATAGGTTTAGCCTTCAGGGCAATAGCTCAGGAAGAATATACGAGTTTGTCTCTCGGGATTAAATCCGATTGGATTGCAATGCTTGGGGTAGCCTTTGGCTCAGCCCTGGCTGCAATAGCTGCAATAACTATCCTGCCTTTAGGGACAATTTCAATAGGTGTAGGGTATGAAGTTTTGCTTATTGCCATGGCAGTTGCAGTTGTGGGAGGCCTTGGTAGTATCCTCGGTACATTGATTGCAAGTCTGATCCTCGGATATGTTCAGGTTCTAACAGCTACGTTTTTAGCCCCCCATTGGATGATGGTAGTTTATCTTGTTGCGATCATTGTGGTTTTAGCAATAAGGCCATCAGGTCTTTTTGGTAGATTTAAGGAATTGGAAGAGAGAGTTTGATGGTAAAGTATCGCCGTGAAAGAATTGACCGTGGAATAAAGGCAAGATGCAGTGGTATTTTCGCCTTATCTTCTTATCGAGAAATTTTTTATTTACTATTACCGAGAGCTATCCCAATAATTTTCCTTCTCATTTTTCCTTTTTTGGAAAAGGTTGTAGGGATATACTGGGAAAAGGTTCTGGTCATAACCTGTATGATTGCTTTACTCTCACTGAGCTGGGATCTACTGGCCTCGGTTGGGTTGGTTTCTCTGGGACAGGCCCTATTTTTCGGTATGGGTGCCTATTTTGTTGCCTTTCTTCACCATAATCTTGGCTGGCCTCCATTTCTTACTATACCGATGGCAAGTATATCAGGGGCATTATTCTGCACCTTATTACTTATGCCAATAGTTAGGCTCAGAGGTATATATTTTGCCATGATTACACTTGCATTACCCTTACTATTTTCAAGGATTATTGAGGCAACTGGAGTTCTCGGTGGCACTGAGGGTTTTACTGGCCTCTCCCCTTTACCTAATATATGGACAGAACGTTATATTCCTATCATCGGGTTAATATTATGTCTTTTTGGTTTCCGAAGATTAATTGATACTGATTACGGTGTAGTCCTGCAAGGAATCAGGGATAGTGATAGGACTGTTATGGCAGGAGGAATTAATATTTACTGGTATAAGATACAGGTAGTATTTATTTCTGCATTAGCTGGAAGCTTTATTGGCGCTTTTTCGTCTCATTATTACCAATTTGTTGGTATGTCGGCTTTTGCTATAGATTTATCCATCCTTCCATTAACCTCCGCTATTCTCGGAGGTGTTGGTACCTTTGCCGGGGCTACACTGGGGTCTTTTATTTTAGTTCCAATGTCTGAAATATTTCGTGCCTTTGGAACACTCAGAGTAGTATTTTATTGTATCATTTTGGTTATATTTATTGTAGGCCTTCCTGAAGGTATATTCCATTATATCCAGAGAAAATATCATCAGTTTGAGAGGGTTGTAACAGTTGAGATGAAAAAATGAGTAATCCCATATTAAGCGTTAATAATCTTAGCAAGAGATTTGGTGGTGTTAAAGCTGTAGATGATATAAGTTTTGATCTCGAAGAGGGGGGTGTGCTTGGGATTATTGGACCCAATGGTTCTGGGAAAACAACTTTAGTAAATTTAATAACAGGTTTTGTAAGACCTGACGGAGGGAAGGTATTTTTTAGAGGAAATGAAATAACTGGCTTAATGCCTTATAGAATTGTTAACCTCGGGATTGCCCGGACATTCCAGATGGTAAGGCCTCTTTATAAACTGCCTGCCTTTAAAAATATAATTGTCCCACTGTATTCTCCGAGGGTGAAGAAACTTAAGGGAGGGAAGTATGGAGAGAGGGATGAAGTAGCAGTTGACATTCTTGAGGAGGTTGGGTTTGAAAGGGACTCATTTGTTCCATATAAGGTAGCCAGTGTTCTTCCCCATGGTTATCTAAAAAGGCTTGAATTGGCCCGATGTTTAGCGGTTCGACCTGATTTGATTATCCTTGACGAACTCTTCTCAGGCATGAGCCTATCTGAGGTTGCAAGTACACTTCCTATTATAGAAAAGATTAAGAAAGAGGGAAAGACCTTAATCATGATAGAGCATAGATTAAGGGAGCTTTTTCGTATCGTGGATAAGGTTCTGGTATTAAATTTTGGTAGAAAGGTCGATGAAGGATCTCCACAGGAGATAAAGAATAACGAAGAGGTAAAAAAGGCCTATCTGGGCACTGAGGTGATGTAAGTGCTGGAGATTAAGAATATCATGGTTTTTTATGAAAATGCCCTGGCTCTAAATAACCTTAGCCTGAATATTTTTAAAGGGGAGATTGTAGGTGTTCTCGGTTCAAATAGCGCTGGGAAGACTACATTAATGAATACCATTTCTGGTTTATTAATTGAGATAAAGAAGAAGGAGGCAAGAAGGGGTGGTGAAAGGATCACCATCCTCGGGGAGATGAGGTTTGAGGGAGAGGAGATATTATATACCGATCCCAGTTATAAGGTCAAAAAGGGAATTGTTTTATGCCGGGAGAGACACCCTATCTTCCGTGAGAGTGATGTATTGGAAAACTTGAAAATAGCTGGTTATTTATGGAGAGCGAATGAGGTTAAGAAAAGTATCCAATCTGTTTTAGACATCTTTCCACCCTTAAAAGTTTTAAGAAGAAGGAAGGCAGGATTTTTAAGCGGAGGAGAGCAACAGATGCTGGCTATTGGCATGGCCTTGGTAGCAAGACCTAAATTGCTATTGATGGATGAACCATTACTCGGATTGAGCCCAACTCTTCAGCTTGAATTGATTAAAGCGGTCAGGGATATCCGTGAAGAAGGGGTCACAATTTTGATAACAGAACAGTATGCAAGGCCTTTATTACCGATTATTGACCGCGGTTATGTCATAGAGAACGGAATACTTGTTCTCACAGGTTCAGGCCAGGAATTGATGGAGAACCCTGAGGTAAAAGCTGCCTATTTCGGGGTTTAATTGAGGTAAATGATTTGAGAAATTTATCTTCTAATTCTATTTATGGAGCCTTTGAAAATATAGCTGAGAGATTTCCAGATAAGGAGGCATTGGTCTACCTTGGGAAAAGATATAAATTTTCTCAACTTAGAGGGCTTGTTGAAAGACTTGCCTCTAATCTATCTCTTTTGGGTTTGAAGGATGAAAGCAAAGCAATAATCTATATGTACAATTGTCCACAGTGGATTATCATCTGGTTATCCCTTTTAAGAATTAATGCTATACCAGTACCTATCACACCTGTTTATCCACCAAATGACCTTAAATATATCATTAATGATAGTGGAGCCGAGACAATATTCTGTATGGATACCAATTTTGGTTATGTAGAACAGGTTTTTTTAGAGACAAATTTAAAAAACGCAATAGTAACCAATGCTGTTGATCTTTTACCATGGTGGAAGAAGCTCTTTGGAAAGGCTTTTAGTAAAATCCCAGAAGGAAAATTCACTCTAAGAGAAAATGTATTTCCCTTTAATAGTCTCATAAAAGGCAGAACTTCCAAATTGCCTGAATTTATTGCTGATGAGAAAAGAATTGCCGAGATACTTTATACTGGTGGTACCACAGGTTTTCCTAAAGGTGTGCCCATATCAAATATCCTTTTTATGGAGGTTGGTAATGAAACAAGGAAGGCAAGGGAATCTTTAATTCCTATAGGGGATGATATAGTAATTCAGGGAGGTCCTCTTTATCATATCATGGGACAGGGTTTAGGGCTTGGGGCACTCCTTAATGGTGATAATTTAATTTTGCTTCCTCGAATGGATCTTGATGGGATGTTTGACCATATTCAAAGGTATAAGGTGAGAACTTTATTCGGTGTCCCTGCCATGTACCGAATGATTCTGGATCACGATAGAGTTGAGTATTACGATTTAGGTTCTTTGAGATACTGTTTTTCTGCTGGAGATGTTCTTCCGCTGGAAATAGCCCAGAGATGGAAAAAGAGATTTGGAATCTCAATATATCAGGCTTATGGGACTACAGAAACAGGTGGTGGTGTTTCCATAACCCCTGTTTCTGAGCCATTCCCAGAAGGGACAGTAGGTAAGGTCCTTTCTTTTCAGAAGGTTAAACTGGTGAATCCTGATACTATTGAGGAGGTCGAATTTGGGGAACCTGGAGAGTTATTAGTTTCTTCAGAAAATATGGTCAGAGGCTACTGGAATAAGCCTGATGAGACCGATGCGTGTTTTGTTAATATTGATGGCCGGCTATGGTATAGAACTAAAGACCTGATTCGTATGGACAGAGATGGCTGGCTTTTCTTTGTAGATAGGTCAGCAGATTTAATCAAGCACAAGGGTTATAGAGTAGCCGCCTCAAAGATAGAGGCAGTCTTGCAGGAACATCCTGCTGTAACCTCGTCCTGTGTTATAGGAGTTCCTGATGAGAAGGTGGGTGAGAGGGTAAAGGCCTTTGTAGTTCTGAAGGAAGATGTTATGGGAGTGAGTGCCTATGAGCTCATTGCCTGGTGCCGGGAGAGGCTCGCTCCTTACGAGGTTCCTCAATATATTGAATTCCGGGACATGTTACCCAAATCTAAGGTAGGTAAACTCCTCAGGCGTGAGATGAGGGCAGATGAACGTAGGAAACTTGAAGAGGTCTGATTTAAATTTAAATAAAATAAGGATCATCTCCAAAAAAGTTTACAAAATCATGAGGATTCAAAGGGTCAAGGATTCAAGGGTTCGAGGGAAATGCTTAAGAATTACAAAGAGTTAAAAATTTGGCAAAGATCGTATCAAAGTATATGTAGATATTTACAAAAATGCAGATATAGGAGAAATTAAAAGAATTCTTAAGAAACTAATAAAGTCTTAATAAAATAAGCACTTGAATCCTTGAATCCTAAAATCCTTTCCGCCAGAGGCGGATTAGATTCTATCGGAGAATC
>JBBITW010000112.1:0-12069 GCA_037440525.1 Deltaproteobacteria bacterium | reverse complement strand
AATGCACTACATCGATGATGCTCTGGGAACATGTACGCTTGTATCATCATTTGCTCTAAAGCCTCCTTATCATATACATAACTTGCCATCTCTAATCTCATTAGCAACAGGGATGGAAATGGATGAGGATAAACTCTGGGAAATAGCAACAAGGAATAGAAATCTTGTTAGGGCTATTAACATAAGAAGGGGATTAAGAAGAAGGGATGAACGTCCTCCAGAGGACCATTGGAAGAAGAGATTTCCCGAATACGAAGAAAAGCTCTTAGATGAATATTACAAATTTAGGGGATGGAATAAGGAGGGTATTCCTACTGAAAAGACATTGAATAAATTAGGTCTGGATTATGTGAGTAAAGACTTAAAAATGAGAAAAATCCTCAAAGATAATGAAGAGAACAGTTCCTGAAAGGAATTTCGAGGGTTTAGATAATTAAATCTTTTTCTAATCTTTTTAATCATTCTTTCCTATGGATATCTATCCGTCTCCTGATGAAACAATTGATTCTTTCTTAAACGGAGAGCTCAAGGTCATTCAGAAGAAAAAAGGGTATAGGTTTTCTATCGACGCAATACTTCTAAGCCAATTCATTAAAATACGTAAAAATGAAAAGGCTATAGACCTTGGGACAGGATGTGCAATCATTCCTCTCTTGCTGGCAAAGATGAAAGAAGATTGTCTTTTCACAGGCATTGAAATCCAGGATGGATTGTTTGAGTGTGCAAAAAAGAATGTGAAACTCAATAATCTTGAGCATCGAATCTCAATACTTCACCAGGATCTCAGAAGATTGAAAACAATTTTCCCTCCTGGTTCTTTTGATGTAGTTTTTTCCAATCCCCCATATCGTAGATCTCATACAGGGAGACTTAATCCCTCTATAGAAAAAGCAATTGCCCGACATGAGATCTTAGGAACGATTGAAGACTTGGTCTCAGTAGCATCCTATCTTCTTCCAAATAAAGGAAGATTCTATCTTATCTTTAATGCCTCAAGGGCTGCTGACCTCATATCAACACTTAAAAAAGAGAACCTTGAACCTAAGAATGTGCGGTTTGTGCACTCCAATATCAATGAAGAGGCAAAATTTATCCTTTTAGAATCCATCAAATCGAGCGGAGTGGAATTAAAGGTTATGGGTCCACTTATACTTAATAATAAAGAGAGCTCTGAAAAGGTCCTGAAATGACTGGGTAGGTGGAGTGGAAAAGTCTTCGCCTGCCTGCTTCAGGCAGTAGCTTATCCCCTTCACCTTAATCCTCTCCCCTTAAGACTGTGTCGCAATGAGGTATATGCCATGTTTGTCATTCCGAGCCTCCTTTTTTGTCATTCCGAGCCTCCTTTTTTTGTCATTCCGAGCGAAGCGAGGAATCTATAGAATTAAAACCCCTATAAAATATAGATTCTTCGGCTAAAGCCTCAGAATGACATTACGACACAGTCTCCTTGGGAAGAAGGAAGAGTCAGTACGACTCGCAACCGAGGTGATGGGGAAATTTATGCACTTTTTCAGAGGTCTAATAAAAAATTTTTGACATCGGCTGTGGAATAGGATATTAAATTTCTATATGGATCTTTCAAAAAATATTTATTCCCGAATAGAAGAAAAATCTTCCCACTTCGAAAAGATCATTAATCTGATTTCGGATGAATTAAGAAAGGTGGATCAGGAGTTTCGAAAGAATTTGAGGTCTGATGTTTCGATCATCCCTGTTATTGGAGAACATTTACTTCGGAGTGGTGGTAAAAGAATTAGACCGATACTCCTCCTGCTTTCTTCCAGACTATTTGGATATAAAGGAAACGCCCATATCACCCTGGCAAGTTTGATTGAGTTTATACACACAGCAACCCTTCTCCATGACGATGTTGTAGACCGCGCTGAGTTGCGAAGGGGGATTGAATCTGCAAATTCCAAATGGGGCAATGAAGCTTGTGTACTTGTCGGAGACTTCCTCTTTACAAAGGGTTTTTCAGTTCTGGTAGAGATTGGAAATCAGAGAATACTTCAGGCTGTTGCCAAGGCTACAACTATGATGGCAGAAGGGGAAATTGAAGAACTGGTAAAAACCAATGATCTATCTATTACCGAAGGAGAATATATCTCTATCGTTGCTCGTAAAACAGCATCGCTATTCTCAGTCGCAACACAGATTGGTGCTATTCTTGGAAAGGCTTCTCAGGAAGAAGAAAAGGCATTAATAGATTTTGGCATAGATCTGGGGATTGCCTTCCAGATTATTGATGATAACCTCGACTATACCTCCAGAGAAGAGGAATTTGGAAAGAAGATCGGTATCGATCTCCAGGATGGAAAGATTACCCTTCCCCTGATATATACCCTTAGCCAATGTAACGCAGAGGAAAGGGATATCATTCATAAGACAACGAAGAGCGAATCTATTAATAAAGATGAATTTTTTGAAGTGGTCAAGATCATAGAGCGTTATCAAGGCCTTAAATACACATATCAAAAGGCAAAGGAATATGTTGAAATGGCAAAAAGTCGTCTCAATATTTTCCCTAATTCGATTGAGAGAAGTGCATTTAATCTCCTTGCAGATTATGTATTAGAAAGAAGAATATAATAGAGAGAAATAAAAATTGAATCATCTCCAAAAAATTTGCTAAGATAATAAGGATTCAAGAGAAAAAAATATATGGACTAACATCACAGATAAGAATTGCTGAGTTATAAGTACCGTATAAAATAGTATCTTTTCCGACAGAGGCGGATCCAATCCTGTCGGGAGAAAATAAACACTTAGACCCTTGAATCCCAGAATCCTCGAATCCTTTCTGGCAACGAAATTGGAGAAGAACCAAAATTTAAAGGAGTCAAAAATGAAGAACGAAGAAGGCCCGATTCACATCAATGATAATAATTTTACCTCAGAGGTTGTAAACTCTGATCTCCCCGTCCTTGTAGATTTCTGGGCGACATGGTGTGGTCCCTGTCGAAGCATCAGCCCCATAATTGATGAGTTAGCAAAAGAATTCTCAGGGAGGGTTAAAATCACCAAACTCAATGTGGACGAGAATCCCATAACAACAAGCCAATTTGGTGTCCGTGGAATCCCTACCCTTATCCTTTTCAAGAATGGAAAGGTATTTGACCAAATCATTGGTTCTGTGCCAAAAGCCCGTTTAAAGGCAATGATTGAAAAGGCTTTATAAAAAGATTCCATTGAACCACAGATCTTTTCTATTATTGGTATGAGACGATCTTATTCAAAAATATTCTTGATTCTTTCCCTTATTCTGACCCTCGGGTTGGGATTACTCCAATGTGGCAAGAAGACAAAAGTCGAGGGACTTGCACCTGATTTCACCCTTAAAACAATCGAAGGCCAGGAGATATCCCTCTCCACTTTGAAGGGAAATGTCATCCTTCTTGATTTCTGGGCCACCTGGTGTGGACCATGTCGTGAATCAATTCCCCATCTCATACAGATCCATAAGACCTACCGAGAAAAAGGATTTATTATAATCGGAATGAGTATGGACCGAGGGGGGATAGATTTGGTCCGCCATTTTGTAAAATCAATGGAGATTCCCTATCCAATTATTATCACTCCTGACAGTTTGGCGAGAAATTATGGTGTTACAGGCCTTCCCACCACCATCTTTATTGATAAGAAGGGTAGGGTTCGAGAAAAGATCATTGGTTTTAGCAGTAGCATTGCTAAACAGATGGTAGCGAGGGTTGAAGAACTCATTGCAGAAAAAGAATAAATCAATTAATTCTTCTTAAACTCCTTAAGAAGCTGGAAATAATCCTCGATTACCTTCTGGGCATCGAGATTGAGCACCTGTGCATAGGACTTTAAAAAACCCTTAAGATAGACAGTGGCAGGGAGTTTATCTAAAATCTCTTCTTCAATATATTCTAATATCTTAATATTTACCTTGGTCTCTTTAGAGATTTCTTTTAGGTCAACCCCCATCCTTTCTCGAATCTCCTTGAGGGTCTTTCCTCGATAGTTCATTTCTCCAATATTTAAGGAAATTTCTTTAAATGTGAGAGGGCTCTTTTTTTCTTCAGACTCCTCTTTTGCCTCAAACCTCTTCCTCCAAGAACCATTTATCATCTTCAAATTAGAAAGGTCATAGGCCTTCCTTCTTTCTTCGTCTATCAAAACATGATATGCCTCTTCAATAGCCAGTTGAATCTTTTTGATCTCTTCCTCCGAAAAGAGGGAATAAATGGCAAGTGAATCTGAATGAAACGTTTCCCTTGCATGTTCATAAGCCTTTTGAATCTCCAGGGGAGTAGCATTTGGAGCTATCTCAAGGATTTCATAATAGTTTTGTTCTTCGATCAATTTCATGGCCTTAAATCTTTATTAAATCCTTATGGATATTGGCTAATTTCGTTGCAATCTCTGAAACGCACTGAGCTGCCCTCGATTTCGAGTTCTCCAAAACCAAGGGTCTTCTCTTCCTTATAGAGTTTGAAACGTCTTGATCATAGACAATATAACCAAGATAGTGGAGATGAATACCAAAGTATTTCTGACAGGCACTACGGATAGAAAAACCGATTTCAATATCCTTCTTAGAACGTGCCTGATTTAATATGAGGTTAGGACGAAATTGCTCAACATCCTTCATCATCCTTTCTGCATCCTCTTCACTTATATTCTTTACCTCTCTCAAGAGATCATTGGGATTCCGAATACCCACCTCATTCTTCCCATCCATTGCTTCATCAATCAATGCCTTTGCCATTTGAGAGGAGACTGATTGCCTGAGCCTTCTATAAAATGCACTTTTGAGAAAGCGATAGGTATTCTCAATGGAAGTGGGCTCAGGTGTAACCACAAGTATCCCTCCATCGCCCATGAGAAAAAAGTCTAAGACACTCAAAGAATTACCTCCCCCCAAATCGACGAGGATGTAATCACTTTCAAGATTCTTAATGGAACGAAGAAGTTTCCTCCTCTGTAAATTCTTTGTATCGGGGGCATTTAGGAGATCCTGTGCTCCGCTTAATAGTTTAAGCTCAGGAATTTCAGTGGGGATTAGAACTTCCTGTAGATGGGTGATCCTCTTTTTAATGAAGTCTGATATGGAAAGACAGGGGGGAAGAATCCCTAAAAATGTATGTAAGTTTGCACCCCCTAAATCCGCATCTATTAGAATCACTCTTGCCCCTAATCTCGAGAGGCATATCCCAATATTTGCAGTAATAAAACTCTTCCCGCTTCCACCTTTGCCCCCACCGATCGTCCAGATAGTCTTTCTATAATCCTTTTGGGTTTGCGTCATCCTTCGGACCTTTTAATATCAACTCCAAAGACCTGCAATCCTTGTATGACAGTGACGGCATTCTCCTTTTATAACATCGTTCTTTACTACCTGAAAACCTATCCTTTCAATCAACTTTTTCCCGCAAACAGGACAGAAGGTATCTTCCCCTCCTCTCCCAGGGATGTTCCCACAATATACATAAAAGAGTCCAGCCTTTATGCCTATCTCTCGAGCACGATGAAGAGTCGACGGAGGGGTTCTCGGAAGATTTTTCATCTTGTATGTTGGATAGAAAGCCGAAATATGCCATGGGACCTCCTCCCCCAATGAAAGGATGAACTTGGCAATTTCCTCAAACTCTTTATCAGTATCATTTAGGGTGGGGATGACAAGGGTTGTAACCTCCACCCATATCCCCAGACTCCTCATCAATCTTAAATTTTCGAGAACTGGATTTAGTCTCGCACCACAAACCTCTTTATAGAACTTATCCTGAAAGCTCTTTAAATCTACATTTGCCGCATCAAGATAGGGATGAATTTTTTTGACTGCCTCCTCACTCATATAACCGTTGGTAACAAAGATATTCTTTATCCCCTCCTTACTTGCCAGGATAGCGGTTTCATATGCATATTCGAAATAGACTGTTGGCTCTGTATAAGTATATGAAATCGATTGGCAATTATACTGTTTGGCCAGCGATACAATCTTTGATGGAGGAACAATAGAACCCTCAATCCTACCCTCATCTGCAGGCATTTGAGAAATCCCATAATTCTGGCATTGCAGGCAGTGAAAGTTACAACCAACCGTTGCAATAGAAAAAGAACTCGATCCAGGGAAAAGATGGAAGAGAGGCTTTTTCTCAACGGGATCTACATTCATTGATACAACACGTCCAAAAACAAGGGAATAGAGTTTCCCTTCCCTGTTCTCTCTGACTCCACATATACCTCTTTTTGAAGGAGATATAATACATCGATGATTACATAGCTGGCATTGAACCCTTCCCCCTTCAAGAGGGTCATAAAGCATTGCCTCCTTTGTCTCCACCTATTCCCTCCCTGTATAATGTTTGCTTAAAGGTATGACTTTCTAAAGTTCGAAATGTGAAAGCTGTTCAAGGACATATTTTCTAATAACCTGAGGGGATGGCAAATCCCATAGAATCTTTCTCTTTTCGATGAAAGGAAGGAGAATCTCTTTATAGTCTCCCCCGCATGAACACTTATCCAAATCCTTTAAATTACTTCCCTTCTTAAATGGAACCATCCTGTCCTGAAGACATTTGGAGCAACGGAGCACACTCTTTGATCCTGACATCTTCCCTCTCTTTGCCAGAGGTTTCCCTTCTATCTCAATGATGTCCATAGCAAAATCTATTACACGTGCATTCGCTATTGATGTCCCAACCCCATAGGCATCCACAACTGGATTGAGGCTAAGGATTCTCTCTTCATCAAGACCCCCACTGACAAAGATCTTAACATGTCCTAAACCCCTCAGGCTCAATTCCCACCGTATCTCCTCAATGATCTTTTGAAGATCGCCCCGTCTTGAACTCGGGGTATCGAGACGGACAGCAAAAAGTTTCTTCCCGAGGGCTTCTGCAACCCTTATTGCCTCTACCTTTTCGTCATTAAATGTGTCGATAAGTGAGACTCTTTTAACTCTCTCCGGGATTACCTCATCAAATGCCTTTGTGGCTTCAACTGTATCTCCCATAAGTAAAACCAGAGCATGAGGCATGGTCCCTGATGGCTCTTCGTGAATCAATTCTGCATCCTTTACAACAGATACCCCATCACATCCCCCAATAAAGGCACTTCTGTCCATCATCGGAGAGATTACCGGGTGAATCCTCCTCGCACCAAAGCTGATTACCATCCTCTCCCCTGCTGCCTTCTTACATCGTGAAGCCTTTGTTGCCACACCAGATGCCTGACAGAGAAGTCCCAGGATTGCTGTTTCGTAGAGTCCAAACTCACTGTACATACCTTCAATCTCCATCACAGGCTCATAGGTTCTGAATATAGTTCCTTCCTTCATAGCCCTTACGTTAATATCAAGATCCTTGAGTAAATATGCACACTCCTCTATACCTGCCAGAACACCCCATCCATAATCCTCCGGGAAACGCTTTGCAATAAATTCAGCCTTCACCCATTTATCTATCTTCTTGGCCTTCAGAACCTCCATTGTCCTCACAAAATAGACATCCGTTACCTTACCATCCTTTATCTCTTTTGGATCAGCTATATGAAACATACCATTCTCCTAAAAAATTATGATAAAATTATAATTTATATAACAAAAATTTAAAGGTTTTGTCTACAAAAATATTTGAGATCTCTGAAAACTATTTAAAAAAGAATTTATAGACTGGGGAGGTGGGGTGGAAAAGCCTTCGAGCGGATACCTCTAATAGTTTAGCATTAATGATTAATACCCTGAAAATGCTTGGTGTTCTTTTAAGCGATTGTAAGCAATTTAACTTTCCAATGTCCGCATTCGAAGGGTTTGGAACCCTACCTCCCCAGCCTTTCAAGGACTTTTTCTAAGATGATTTATAAAATTCTTGCTGATATAGTCATAGTGATTCATTTTCTATGGATCGTCTTTCTTTTTATAGGGGCTTACTGGGGATCTAAGAATAAACCCATCAGGGTGTTTCATCTCCTTGGCCTCTCATTTGCCCTCTTCATTCAAATATTTCACCTTTATTGCCCACTTACCTATCTTGAGTTATGGTTAAGAGAAAAACATGATCCTTCGCTAATATATAAGGGTTCTTTTATCATTCACTATCTTGAAAAAATCATATATATTGAAATTTCCCAATCCCTAATAATCCTTTTCTCTATATTACTATTTGGATTTAACGGTTGGTTTTATTATAAAAGGCAAAAAGTAGTGTAATTTCCCTGATTATATTATTAGATACTTTTCCAGAAATTTAAGATTAAGGGAGGAAGATAATGAAATTGAAGAGGGATGCAATGATGCAGCTATTTAGAAGATTAACAAATATTCCTGGGGGAAGTGGTTTCGAAGAGAAGGTTATCGAAGCAATTTATAATGAAATAAAAATAAACGTCCCTGAGGTGACTATAGACCTTATGGGAAATGTGATCGCAAGGCTTGGCAAAGGTAAAAGATCTGTAATGGTCACAGCGCATGTAGATGAAATTTGTATGCTTGTGAAATATATCGATCCAAAAGGTTATATCTATTTTTACCTCAACGGTATGATTGATGAAAGGGGCCTTCCCGGCACAATGGTTGATATCTGTACTGGAAAAGGGATTTTGACAGGTTTGATAGGCGTAAAGAATCGCCATCTTTTGAAACCAGAAGATTTAAAGAAACCAATCACTTTATCAGACTTATGGGTCGATATAGGAGCTGAAAGTGAAGAAGAGGTATGGTCAAAAGGAGTTGAGATTGGAGATCCTATAGTATTTCATCCAAATTTCCTCTTTACGGGAGAAGAAACAATTATGAGTAAAGCGATAGATAATCGTGTTGGATGCGCTATTCTAATAGATCTAGTTGAGAGAATAATAAAAGAAGATTTAGATTATAAAATTCTATTTGTATTCACAGTTCAGGAAGAGATTGGCTCTCGGGGAGCAAAGGTTGTAGCACAAGCCCTTCAACCGGATATCGCTATAGTGATAGACACGGTTCCTGCCTTAGACCCTGCCACTTTGCCAAAAGAGGCAACATCAGAATGTGGAAAGGGTCCTGTTATAAGAACAATGGATGTAAATGACTTAGGACTGGGGACAATCTATTCAAAAAAGATCCGTGAAAGATTAATTGCAACAGCCAAAAATCATAATATCCCATACCAGATGGACATCTTTAGAACATGGACAGATGCCTCAACAATTCATATGGCTGGGAAAGGAATACCTTGTGGTGGAATTTTTATCCCACGTCGCTATAGCCACTCACCACTGGAACTGGTCAGATGGTCTGATGTGATAAGATCGTCAGATCTTCTTTATCACTTCTTAAAAGAACTCCATTCTACAAATATTGAAGATATAATCCAGAAGATATGAATTTTAATTGCTAACATCTTTGGAAGATTTTTGGGATAGTTCTCAAATTATTTTTTAATATCAAATGAATATGTATTGTTTTCTTGGTTTCAGTATAACTGACCAAATTGATGATACCCTTGAGAATTAGTTTGCTTATATTCCCCAAGAGGTTATTTAGATTGGAATATCTAGTAGATTTGTGTCAGAATACTTATTTTTCCGTAAGAGTGATTTGTTATTCCTGTTCTCTGGATTCCCTCATAGCTTCTAATATTCCCTTACGAGAAATCTCTTCTCTCAAATCAGGCACATCAAAGGGTGAAAATGTGGAGGGTATTTTTGACATAAATATTGAATCTTAGAGCAATTTTTATAGCTTCATGGATTTTTATAAAAACAACCTCACCACTATTCGCTGCGATAGGTTGACGAGGCGAAGAATTTTCCGTTCATTAAGGCGCCTTTTACTTTTTATAGAAATTAATCTAACTAATATTTAGACTTGTAAATATTTCATCGCTGTGGCGCCTCTGAAATCACTCTTTCCCAATAGCCTCATCAATATCACCCCTATCCGTTAGACCATCTTCACATACCTCAATTAATTATCCTCTAACCATTTAGATTAATTAATCTATTCGAGAACTACCCTAAAATTTGATTAGAATGGATGCACCGTGGAACTCTGGGGGTAATCATGACTCGGCACGTTCTTAATATCGCTCTCTAACGACTTGAAATACGCACATCTCTGTTACCTGATAATTGGGTTCTGGTTTGAGGACAGTATACCAGTGTTGCTTTCCGGCCTCCTGAGACCAAGTTAAGAAGTATGTCGAATGTTTATAACGAAATGGCCACAGGTACCAGTATCGAAACAGAAATATGGGCTTATCGGTACTATCCCACCATGGAGCACTTACACTCTTAATTTCATATTCTCCCTCATCTTGACCTTCCTTAAGTTTTTTTTCATCTTTTCCGATATAGTCGGACCAGTAGTGAGGAATGATTCGCATGGCTGCTTTCGCGTAGAAAAGTTCGCTGTCAGTAAAGCCGTCCTCACCTACAGTAGGGCTTGATACCTTACCATCTGGAAATACAAAATAGACATCACCGTCTCGGTAGTTAGTTCTTGCATGAAGGCCCAATACTGTCTCGTTCTTGAGGTCATTATTGATATCAAATGTATACAGTTGATACATTCCGTCATATTCATACGGTAATGATTTTCCCTTTTCAATAGACTCTGCATCATTCGGAAGCCCAATAAGAGGCCAAATATTGTCATCAACTGAAGACCTACCACGCGGTTCAGATAATAGCTTAAACTGACTACAAAGATTTTCATCTTTCGCGAACATCGTAACAAGCGACCCAGCAGCTGGTCTTGCTTTCTCATTGGGTAAGGGAAATTCAAGAGAGTCTCTAATGATGGAAAGCTTGTTATTCGGTATAAATTCGCATTTTTCCAACGTAGCTTTAGAAAAGCCTTGTTGTGATAAGAATTCAGGGAGATCCCGATGACAAACCTCAAGGCCTTTTGATGTGACAATGATTTGAAGATTACAGGGCCCTTCGCTGCCACAACTAAATTGGATGTAACTCAGGACCAATGCTTTATCTATCCATACACTGATCCACTTTGATGGGTCACCACCACCCATTCCATAGGGATAAACTTTTCCCAGTCCCATTTTTACACGAATAGTTCTCCCATTAGAGAAAGTGCAATCTTGCGACGCAGGATTGTAAACCTTTTTATTAAAAACTGCATATGGAACTATTTCTGCTCTATTGTTTTCTGAATCACAGTGTAGCTCGTAGTGGAAATCCATGTAGTCGGCATAACCCATGGTGATGGACACAGCGAACAACGCAAATCCAATAATTCCTAAGCGTATCAGAAGTCTCTCCCTTTGTTCGATCCCCAATGGCTAAAACAATGGTGGTTGTAGACCATGCTCTGGAGTAATTTATTATATAAAATTAAGAACCATCCCTAAAATTAAAACCATAGGATAATGAAGGAGAAGAGGATTATCTGAGACCGTCTTCCTTCTTAGCCTCCTCCTTCTTCAATCCACCAATCCGTGGATGTGGTCTACCTGAATCTGTTACAACAATTGCAACCACAATCTCATCAGGTCTTGGTGCATCGTAAACCCTGACGCTCATTGCATCGAAGTGGGACCGAACAAATGCAGCATCTTTGTAGTGAAGTGGAACATCAATCTCAGTTCCAGGCCCTCCCATCTTTTTTGCCGATGGGATTATAGCCTTTCCTCCCCCTACGGCCTCTCTCAAAGGTGTTCCAAGTTTAGGATGTAGGATCGCAGCCGCATGTTCAAGTTCTCCATCAACACCAACAATAGCTGCCTTACCATAACTTTCTGCCCTTTCAGGTGATATTTTTAATGCCTCAACTGCCTTCCTACCAAGTATACCTCCTAACTCCTCGCCGATATCTATAAGTTGACTCAAATCTTCTACATATCTTCCTGAAAATGGATTCTTGATCACTGCAATGGCAGCTGCCTTTCTCGTTGCTGGTTCAACCTTTTTCCCACCCTCTATGAGGGTCTCTTCAATAATAGTTACATATTTTCTTACTTCCATTTTCCTCCCTCCAGTTGATTATAATAACGTTACACAAAATTTGGTTCTTCTCCAATTTCGTTGCCAAAAAGGATCCTCCGATAGAATCGGAGCCGCCTCACCCTCCCCTCTCCCCAATGAGGCTGTGTCGTAATGTCATTCTGA
>JBBITW010000111.1:0-12128 GCA_037440525.1 Deltaproteobacteria bacterium | reverse complement strand
ACAAAGGAGGGGATGCATAGAAGTTCAAGATCGAGATATACAGAGTTGCCAAATTCATTTGCTATGATTTTTGCAAGGGTAGTTTTTCTAACCTGTCTACATCCTATTAGACCAACAACAGGATATTTTGAAATGGATTGTTTAATTACATTCTCAATAGGTCTTTTTACTATGATGGAATATTAAAATAAATTATTTCAATTTACAAGAATAATAAATTGAATCTATTGCTAAGGCGTTCGGGCTCGTCTGCTTGCGGCTGGTAGGCAATAAATTCTTATTTGAGATTGCCGAAGTCAGGGACTTTGCCCTGAAATGATAATTGAGAAACGCTCAATTCAGGTTTTTATTATTTTGCTTACTTATTTACATCTGTCAGTCTGCCTCTCCTATAATGCTCTCTCCACTCATTGCTTGCCTCCTCTTATTTTAAGGTAACAGTAACCTTATTATAAAAAGGGGACGCCCTTTTAATTTTAAATTTCTTTTTCAATTAACTGATGATTATAAAAATGGGGGTCAAAGCTTACATATATGCATTTAATGATCTCAATACTCGTTCAATAATCTTTCGATTGTCACCACTTTTCGGTACCTTTGACTCCCTTGATAATACATATAAATCCTTTTTCAGCAATGACTGTAACTACACCAATCGTCGATAAGATCTACAGATTTTTACAGGACTTTTACTTTACAAAACTTAAGGAATGGCTTAATCTATATTTTAGGTATAAATTATCAAATAAATTGGAGAAGATCCTGGAATAATTAAGGGAGAAACAGAAGAGGGCAGAAGGGTTTTACGACTGAATGAGATTTTTCTTAACTTTCCTTTGGTGATTATAGAAAAAATTTAAGGAGGATTGGATGAATACAATTTATGAGTGGGGGATTCCATCGTTTGCCTTTTTAATCTGGGTGGTTTTAATTTTTACTTTAATTCATCCATTAATAAAACATTTAAAGAAGAAGACGGAGCAGACAAAGTATATATTTGACGAAGTTCTTGCTTCAGCAATAGAACTGCCTCTAATTCTCTTTTTTCTTGGATTAGGCCTGAACTTTTACCTTGATGCTATCCCGCCACTTTCTAAAAAATTGATGAAATATACCGATGCCTTAATTATCATTATTTTCATCCTTTCAGGTTATCTCTTTGTGGACCGATTGATGATTGAGGTACTTCGGCGTTACAGCAAGAAGGTGGAAATCGTCTCTTCGTCCGCAGGTGTGATTAAGACCTTATACAGAGCAATAATATTGGGATTTATTTTCCTCATTGTTCTTGACCGCCTAAAAATAACGATCACTCCCTTTTTAGCATCCTTAGGAATTGGAGGATTGGTTGTGGCCCTTGCCCTTCAGGATACTTTAACGAACTTTTTCTCAGGAATTTATATCTTTTTCGATAAACCTGTCAGGATTGGAGACTATATTATGTTGGAGACAGGGCAGGAAGGTTATGTGCAACATATTGGTTGGCGAAGTACAAGGATTCGAATGCTTCCCAATAACATTCTCATAATACCGAATACGAAATTAGTAGGAAGCCAGATAACAAATTTCTATCTTCCTGAGCAAGAGATGTCCGTTCCTGTCCAGGTGGGTGTCAGTTACCATAGTGATTTGGAGAGAGTCGAGAAGGTAACTATTGAGGTGGCCAAGCAGGTTCTTCAAGATGTTGAGGGAGGTGTGAAGGATTTTGAACCATTCATTCGTTACCATACATTCAGTGACTTCAGCATCAAATTTACTGTTATCTTAAGGGCTAAGGAGTATGTTAATCAATATTTAATCATACATGAATTCATCAAGCGGCTTCATAAACGTTACCAGCAAGAGGGCATTGAAATTCCATTCCCAATACGAACAATTTATATGAAGAATGAATCTTTGAAAATTTAAGATTCAAGTAATGACGCATTTATTTAAAAAATAATAAGGATATTGAATAAATAATGAAGGCAATAAAGAATATGGATGTTTTATATGGTATTACTCTCTTTTCAGATTACGATATCTATTTGTTCAAAGAGGGTAAACATTTTTCTCTCTACAAAAAACTTGGTTCTCATCCCCTTTCTTTTGAGGGATCCGAAGGAACCTACTTTGCCGTCTGGGCTCCTAATGCAAAAAAGGTTTCTGTAATGGGAGATTTCAATAAATGGGACAAGGAATCCCATCCTTTAAGGGTTAGAGAGGATAGTTCAGGGATATGGGAAGGATTTATTGTCGGTGTTTCTTCGGGTTCTAATTATAAATATCACTTAGTTTCTAACTATAATAACCACTCTGTCGATAAAGGCGATCCTTTTGCCTTTTTGTGGGAAGCACCTCCAAAGACTGCTTCTGTGGTCCGGGATCTGCATTATGAGTGGAAAGATAATGAGTGGATGTCAAAAAGAAATAGATTTAACAGTCTTGATTCACCAATCTCTATTTATGAAGTCCATCTTGGTTCATGGAGAAGGGTTCCAGATGAGGGAAACAGATTTCTTACCTATCGAGAGATAGCTCCTTATCTGGTAGAATATGTAAAAGAAATGGGATTTACACACGTTGAATTCTTACCTATTATGGAACATCCATTTTATGGTTCATGGGGATATCAGGTAATTGGATATTTTGCACCAACGAGCAGATATGGTACTCCTCAAGATTTCATGCATCTTATAGACCATCTACATCAGAATAATATAGGGGTCATACTTGACTGGGTCCCATCTCATTTCCCGGATGATGGGCATGGTTTGGTCTATTTTGATGGGACATATCTTTATGAACATCAAGATCCAAAAAAGGGATACCATCCCGATTGGCATAGTTATATTTTTAATCATGGTCGAAATGAGGTGAAAGCATTCCTCATTAGCAGTGCCCTATTTTGGCTTGATCAATATCATGTGGATGGACTGAGGGTAGATGCAGTGGCTTCTATGCTATATCTTGATTATGGTAGAAGGGAAGGGGATTGGATTCCAAATAGACATGGTGGAAGAGAAAATCTGGAAGCTATAGATTTTATAAAGACATTTAATGAGGCAGTATACAGAAGTTTCCCTGATGTTCAAACAATTGCAGAGGAGTCTACCGCCTGGCCAATGGTTTCGAGACCAACTTATTTAGGAGGTCTTGGATTTGGTTTGAAGTGGAACATGGGATGGATGCACGACACCCTTGATTACTTTTCAAAGGATCCTATATATAGAAAATATCATCAAAATCAATTGACATTCAGCATCTGGTATGCCTTTTATGAAAATTTCATTCTCTCTCTTTCTCACGATGAGGTAGTTTATGGGAAGAGATCGCTTTTGGAAAAGATGGCAGGTGATGATTGGCAGAAATTTGCAAATCTGAGGCTTTTATTTGGATATATGTATGCTCATCCGGGTAAAAAATTGATTTTTATGGGAGGAGAATTTGGACAGCGTGACGAGTGGTATCATGAGAGGAGTCTTGATTGGCATCTGATTCAATATCCTCTTCACCAGGGCATTCAGAGGTGGGTTAAAGATCTTAATAATTTTTATAGAAATGAACCTGCCCTTTATGAGATTGACTTTTCGATGGAAGGGTTTGAGTGGATTGACTTTCATGACTGGGAAGGAAGTATAATCAGTTTTTTGAGGAAAGGAAAAGACCCTGAAGATATATTATTGGTTGTATGTAATTTTACTCCGGTTCCAAGGCATAATTATCGCATAGGAGTTTCACGAGAAGGTTACTGGAGAGAGGTGCTTAATAGCGATTCGAATATTTACGGCGGAAGTAATCATGGAAACTTTGGTGGATTGGAAGCTACTCCCATTCCAGCTCATGGGAAATGTCATTCACTTAACCTAACATTACCCCCTCTCGGAATCCTGTTTTTTAAAAAGGAGAAATAACTTCACAAATAGAATAAATCAAAGGATATCCTTTTCTTTAAAGTTATTAATTATCATTATAATTCATGTAAATTCTTTAGGTACTGCTCAGGCCCAGATCACCAAGTTCATATTGGAGGATTCCCACAAGGGTGATAGATGCGGTCTCTGTCCTCAAGATACGCTGGCCCAGTTTAACAGGGATGAATCCATGGTCCATAGCCTCTTTTACTTCCTCTTCTGTAAAACCTCCTTCAGGGCCAACCATAACATAAACTCTGTGTGGACGGTTATCCTTCAAAATATTTTTTAAACCCCTTCCATCTTTCTCCCAGAGGATGATTTTTAACCCTTCGGCCTCACAATATTTTAAAGCCTCCTCAAATGAACTATATCTTTCTACCAGAGGAACTCTTGCTCTCCTTGACTGTTTCATGGCCTTTATTGCTATTTCCTGCCATCTATGGGACTTCTTCTGCTTGGAATCCTTTTCTTCAAGAGAGATCGATCTTTGAGATTTAAATGGGATAATGGAGGAGATACCCAATTCAGTTGTCTTCTGAATAATCAATTCCATTCTTTCCTTTTCAGGAAGGGCCTGAAGAAGGATGATCTCAATTGGAGATTCTGTTGATGAAGGAAATAGACTAAAGACCACAACAGTGGCCTTCTCTTTAGATAGCTGAATAATCCTTCCTCTGAAATCTTTTCCCTCAGAATCTGTCAATGTGATTATGCTTCCTACCCGAGCCCTCTGAAAATAAAGGGCCTCAAGAGGAGGCCCTTCAATGATTACTTCTTTATCAATCTCAATCTTCTTATTCAGAAATATCCTATCCATTACAGGAAGGTTTTCCCCTCCTCCTCTTCTTCTCTTCCTTTACCTCCTCACCAGCACCACCTTCAAATTCTTTGATCTTCAGCCCCAGTTCCCGAAGTTTCTGATCCACGAGATAATTTACTGTCCCTTCTTTAAATTTTCCATCCTCCATCCTTTCACCTGCCTCTACGCCTGTAAGGATTTCAATTCCCTGATCTATGGTTTTAACAGGGTAGATATGGAATTTCCCTTCCTTTACAGCTTGAACGACATCTTTTCTCAACATCAAATCACCAATATTTTGGTATGGTATCATAACGCCCTGTTTACCTGTTAGTCCCTTCGCCTTACAGACATCAAAAAAGCCCTCAATCTTTTCGTTTACACCACCAATGGGCTGTATCTCTCCCTTTTGGTTGACGGAACCCGTAACGGCAATATCCTGCCTTAATGGAAGACCCGAAAGGCTTGAGAGAAGGGCATAGAGTTCGGTAGAGGAGGCACTATCTCCTTCCACACCACTGTAGGATTGTTCAAAACAGATACTTGCACTCATTGTCAGTGGTTTATCCTGGGCATACTTACTTCTGAGATATCCCGAGAGGATATAGACCCCTTTATTGTGTATGGGGCCACTTAACTCGGCCTCCCTCTCAATATTTATAATTCCTGCCTTACCGAGGGAGGTCTTTGCTGTTATACGGGAGGGTTTCCCAAACATATAATCTCCAAGATTATAAACCGAGAGACCATTAACCTGACCAACAACCATCCCATCTGAATCGATAAGAATCGTTCCCTCATCTATCATCTCCTGAATCTTTTCCTCAATAAGGTTTACCCTATATATTTTCTTTTCAATGGCCATATCCACATGTTTTTCTGTTACTACACTACTTCCATCCTTTATTGCCCAATAATTTGCCTCCCTTAACAGATCAGCAATGAGATGAAAACGGGTGGAAAGTTTCTTTTGCCTTCCAGCCAGCCTTACTCCATATTCTACAACTGCCGAAACACCTGTCCTATCAAAGGGTCTTAATTTTTCTTCATCACATATCTTTTTAATAAAGGAGGAATATTGTAATATCTTCTCCTCGTCTTTACGCATGACTGAATCAAAGTCAGCTTTAATCTTAAAAATCTTTTTAAAATCATCATCCAGATTATAAAGTAGGTAGTAGATGTGGGTATCCCCAATCATTATGACCTTTGTGTTACATTCGATTGGTTCGGGTTTAAGAGCGGATGTAGAAAAGAAATAGAGGGGATCATAGGTTTGGATTTCGATAACCTGATTTTTTAAGGTCCTTTTTAATGCAGGCCATACCCATGGTTCCAGAAGGGCGTCAAGGGCATTGAAGATGAGATAACCACCATTGGCTCTTAAAAATGCACCTGCCTTTATGTGGGTAAAATCTGTCTTCCATATTCCAGAGCGATCTACCACACGTTCAATCGTACCAAAAAGATTTCGATAATTTGGGGTGGTCTCAACTATTATCGGGGCCCCTTTTGTTTGAGAATTATCCACAAGGACGTTTACTTCATATTCTGTAAAGGTATCTGGTGTCGGGGGAATAGTCAACCCTGGAATAATGGGAGAAGGGGTTTCCTCCCTTTCGCGAAAACGATGAAGGTTTGAAAGGATATGTTCTTGGACTTCATCCAGGTAAAGGTGTATCTTCTCATAATTAAATTTTTCTTTTATATCATAGATTGAGTCTTTAACCACTGGAGAGATTACCTCATTATCCAATGCACTCAGCTCCTCTTTTATTTCCTTTTCTGATTTTCGTGTCTCCTTAAATATGATTTCCAATTCGTTAATCAATTCATTCTGTTTCTCTTTGATTCTCCCAAGCTCTTCCCTGGAGAACTTATCTTCTTCTACCATTGTCTCCAGTTGCTCGATATTGACAGGATTACCTTCGATTAAAGGAAAGATACCCGGCCTTGAATAGGGTCCCATTTGAATCTGAACAAGGGCAAAGCCTTCACGGTTTACCTTCTTCTCAAATTCCCGAAACATCTCTGCCTGTTTATTTCTAAACCTTTCTACGAGTTCTTTCTTCTTATTGAGGTATGTTTCGTTTTCAAAGATAAGAGGGATTTTTTTCTTCAAAGATTCAATCAAAGTCTCCATCTCTTTTTTAAAGGCATTTCCCTTTCCTGCTGGAAGGCTTATCATATGGGGCATATCAGGGTTTTTGAAATTATTGACATAGCATATATCGTTAGGGATCTTTCCTTTCACATCGAGTCCCTTTAAAACACTTTTAATTGTAGTAAATCTTCCAGTCCCTGCAAGTCCTGTAACAAATATGTTATAACCAACACTTTCGATATCTAATCCCACCCGAATAGCCTCCAGTGCCCTCTCCTGACCAATAATCTCTTCTGTTGGATTGATAGATTCTGTATTTTCAAAAGGGAAGATATCTAAGTTACATCGCCATCTTAACTGCTCAACAGGAACCTCTTCATAAATCTTTTCTGCCATCTTATCCTACCTCCTTATGATGAACCAACTTTTTGGGATTTATTTATAATAGATTGGTTGAAAAGTCAATGAAGATAAATGATCAGTATAAGACCAGGGGGTTAGATTCCTTCCCTGGCAAGGTCTTGAATCAGTTCCTTGGCCTTTTCTGAGATTTTCTTAGGGATTTTGACAATAACCTTTACATATTCGTCCCCTCTACCTTCTCCTTGAAAATGTGGGAGACCAAGGCCTTTCAGTCTCATTTTTGTATGGCTCTGAGTTCCTGGGGGAACCCTAACTCTCTTTGTTCCCTCAAGTGTAGGGACATCCATTGTAGTCCCTAAGATGGCTTCTGAGAGATTGATTTCCTTCTCAACGATCAGGTCATCTCCCTCTCGTGTAAAAACCGGGTGTTCCCTGATGGATATCTGAAGGTATAAATCACCAGGGGGGCCACCATTTTTACCCTCCATCCCTTTACCAGAGAGCCTTAACTTCTTTCCTTCCTCAATACCTTTCGGGATTTTTACTGAAACCTCCTCAATTTTTCCACCCCTTCGATAAGAGATCTTCTTTTCACCACCAAAAGCAACATCCTCGAGGGAGATGGTTAAATTGTATATAATATCTTCCCCTTTCTGAGGCATTCGCCCAAGATCTTGATAACCATACTGCCCGCCAAAAAAGTCTCCAAAATCAAATCCTCCCCTTCCTCCAAACCGAAATTCCCTTGCCCCTCTACTTCCAAAGAGGCTTGATAGGATCTCATCAATATTGAACCCACGAAATATGTCTTCTTGAGTAAATCTTTGATGGAAGCCTTCTGCTCCAAAGGTATCATATTGTTTTCGCTTCTCCTTATCACTAAGGACAGCATAGGCCTCATTGATTTCCTTAAATCTCTCTTCAGCCTCTTTTTTATTCGGGTTTCTATCAGGATGGTATTTCATTGCCAGCTTTCTATAAGCCTTTTTTATATCCTCATCACTGGCATTCTTACTAACACCTAAGATGTCGTAATAATCTTTATTAGCCATTATTCATTGTCCTCATTTTTCTGTTCAGATTGCCTTGAATAGATTTCCCTGATCATTCTGTTAAGAAATCCCTCTGGATCGTCGATGGACTCCCTTGTTATAAGAAATTCCTTTTTCCCTGTTTTGTCCCTGATCAATTCCAATCCGTATTCAAAGTCCTTTGAAAGTCGAGAAAAAAGGGAAAATCCTTTCCCATCTTCATTCAGGGAGAGCTCTGTAATCCGATCTATTGCCTCTCCGCTGAACTGAAGATTAATCCCATGACGACGTTCAAATTCCATTTCGAATCTTTCCACCTGTCGCTGGATCTCTACAACCTCTTCAAATACAGTATTGACATCATATCCCTTTTCCAGCATCCTTTCCACTATGATATTGATTCTACTCTCTGGGAAGATAATTCCATAGCGTTTTTTAAATTCTACCTCCCTTTTTATAATAGATTCCTTTAAGGCCTTTTTTTCGTCTTCGAGAAGCCTTTCGAATCTGGCAAGCATTTCAGGATCGGAGGGATTTTTAAGAAGATTCTCCAGTTCCCCCTCCGGGTTTTCAACAAGCTCACGAGTTACAACAAATTTACGAATATTAGTAGATGGAAGTCGTTTTTCAAACTTTAGAAGAACTTTCTCAACAGCACTTACCAGTCCTCTTGCCCCTGTTCTCTCCTCATATGCCCTTTTTGCTAATTCATAAAGCGCCTCATCTTCAAACTGAATATCAATTCCATAAGATTTAAAATCTTTCTTCTTCCCAAGGATAATTGGGTTATTGGGATTTTTAAGAATGGCGTATAGATCATCTACTTCAAGTTTTTCAAAGACTACCGTTACAGGAAGCCTTCCGATGAACTCAGATTCAAATCCATAGGCGATGAGGTCTTCTGCTTTTACCTGTTTGAGATATTGAGCCCTTTCATCTTTTGATCGTATCTCTGCTCCAAAACCAATCCCTTCTCTATTTAAACGCTTCTTAACGATATCTTCCAAACCATTGAATGCTCCACTCATAATAAAGAGAATATTCTTTGTATTTATTGTCCTCTTTTCCCTCTTACCGGTCTTTCTGTATTGTTCAATGGCCTCCAATTGGGAGATAGGGTCATGAGGAACCTTAAGGTCTACTTCTGTTTCTTCCATTGGTTTGAGTAATGCACGCTGTACCCCTGTCCTCGAAACATCTGGGCCGATGAGATTGTTCGAAGAGGCAATCTTATCAACCTCGTCTATATAAATGATTCCATACTGGGCGAGTTCAATATCTCCATTTGCCTCGTATACAAGGTCACGCACAAGATCCTCTACATCCCCTCCTACATATCCTGTTTCACTAAATTTTGTTGCGTCTCCCTTTACAAAAGGGACACCAATCTTTTTTGCAATCAATTTGATCAGGTAGGTTTTTCCGACACCGGTCGGGCCTATCATAATAATATTGTTCTTTATATGTCCCACTCCATCAAATCGATCCTTGCCCTTTAAGGATTCGGCGAACTTAATCCGATTAAAGTGTGTGCAGATTTTTGTGGCCAATGTCTCTTTAGCCTCTTCCTGCCGGATGATATAGTCATTGAGGTATGCCTCAAGCTCCTCGGGTTTAAGGTCAAAGCGAATCTTACCTTTTCCATCACCAAATTCTTTCTCCTCCTTTGAGACCTCTTCAGTTTGAGGTTTGGGAAAGAGCATGGGCACAACCAATCTTATCCTATCCCCATATTTTTTACCGAGGTATTCGTTTAGCTCTTTTTCTAATTCCTTCTGGTCTGGGATCTTTGATTTAGAATCCTTCATTGAATTGAACTCCTTTTATCGTTAATTTGTAAATAAGCTTCAATGAGTAATTTTTATAGTCATATATAATATAATCATTCATATAATTTTTTCAACTTTCCCAATCCAGATGAGTTGGAAGGAGAGGCTTTAATCTTTTCTAAAACTTAATGGATGGAAGTAAATTGGGATAAGGTTAGGTTTCGGATAGGGATAAATAACCTTATATAAAATTGATTGTTTTAAGGTGCTCTCCCTCCCATATAAATTGTCTTCTCTTCCTTTCTTTATAAACCTTTCCTTCCTGTAATATTGCACCAACCAGGAGAGGAAGGGCAACTGTGGCGTCCATATAAACCACAGCATAGGAAGAATGTTTTTCAATCTTTCCCCAGGATTTGGCCTCCTCAAAGGTACAGCCCGAAAGCCCTCCCCACTTAGGGTCATCGGTTGTAATCTGAAAGGCAAACTTGTGACCGCTCTCCTTTTTGAATAGAAGCTCATTTACCGGGCCTAACTGCTGAATATAATTCTTCGGAACGCCTCCACCAATATAGATTGCTCCAGTAGTTTCTGCCATCCTTTTAAGCTGGGCAATTTCAAAACTATCCTTTATCTGATCAATTACAAGACCTTCTGTATTTCCTTGATTTTTTGCACGAAGTAATGTAAGCCCAATTCCAATAGAGCTATCGCTAAGGGCAGGGACAAAGATAGGGACTCCATATTGCGAGGCTGTCTTTACAATAGATTCATTATCCTGAAGATGATTTCCCAAAACCTCTAAATACCTTCTCGAAGATACAACCCTTTCCTCCAGTGACTCTGGAACCTTTGATAGGAGGTAAATAACCTCATTGATCTCATTATCGTCCATCAGTGAATCGTAGACCCTCACAATACGTTGTCTTCTTAAAAGATTATCATCCTGTTCTTCAAATCCCACATAATGTCTGTATCCAAAACTTTCGAAGATATCATGGAAGATATTGGCACCTGTTGAAACGATTACATCAATCAGCCTCATTTCAATCATATCTCTAATAACTTTACGCATCCCTCCTGGAATCATTGCTCCTGATAGACCAAAGAATATGACAGAGTTTGTATTTTTGAGCATATTTCGAAACACCTCAAAACACTTAAATATATTTCTACTCTGGAAGGATGTGTTTTCAAAAGCCCGAACGAGATCAAAAAGATTATGGACCTCCTTTAGGTCTAAATGTTTAACAGGTTTGTGTAAAAATTCTGATTTTCCACCCTTCTTCATAATCCTAATATAATGTTTAAGAATATTTTTTGCAAGAGATACCAAACCAGAAAGGAGAAGTCAAGTAAAAAATCTGAGATCTCTGAAGAAGTTCTAAAATGACTGAGGAGATAGGGTTGCAAACCCTTCGAAAAGGCATGAGGTCAGGATTTGGATTATTGGATTTTAAAAAACCTTAAAGCCCCCCAAAAAATCTTTTACATCTTCCCCTTGTTCATCTCAAATTTCCTCTTTAAATATTTATGTGGTCTTGTCTTTTCGGTCTGCAATATAATCTCTGAACTCCTTCAGCACAACACTTCTATATTCCCTGCGAGCGGAGGCAGGGATATAATTCCCATTTTGCTCCAATCTATCAAGAATCTCCTCCGCAGTCTTCCCATTAGCCTCTTTCCCCTCAGTGTAAAGTTCTGCCATGATTTCATCAAGAGCGATCACCCGAACCTGTGTGCCATCAGGAAATTTCAACATTCGCCGACTAACTGTCGGTGTTTCAGGCTCTCAAGTGACTCATCCTTCTACCGGGACTTGCAAGATTTTATACTCTACCATATATTATTCCCTTCCTTTTTTCAGGCACACGGCCTATTTTTAAGATTTTCAACAACTGCTATCTAATTTAGATGCCTGTACTTTTATACTTACAACAGAATTTGATATCTCCTCTATTTTTCCAGCGAGATCCCCAAGATTTTCAATTATTTTTTTTATGTTTGGGTCATTTGTTAAAAATTCAATCGGAAAGAGAGTTTCATCAATTACCTTTACATCTTCGAAGCCAGCTGACTCAATCTTTTTCAGATATTCGGCTTTTATAGCCGCACCTGAGATACATCCAATATAGGCATCGATATTCTCTTTTAAAGGTTCAGGAA
>JBBITW010000110.1:0-12189 GCA_037440525.1 Deltaproteobacteria bacterium | reverse complement strand
TGTTGTGTTTTTTTTAAAAAATCACATTTTATTTTTTTTAATTTAAAATTTTAAAAAAATTTTTTTTTTTTTTTTTTTTTTTTTTATTTTAAGGTTATAATAATTTTATTATGGTCTTAATCAGGCATGGCAATCTGAAGAAGTCATTCCGCGAAGCAACGAAGCAATCTAATAGATTTCTCGCTCCGCTCGAAATGACAATTCAGTAGATATTGCCTCCCCTACCTGCAATAGGCAAGGGCTTCGCCTAACAATTAAAATCTTCAATTGCTCAATTTAAATAAAAACTTATTATTGACTCTTGATTTTCAAGGCTCTGTAAGTTACTAAACAAACCCATCTTTAAATAAGGAGATAAAAATGGTTCGAGAAAGCAAGGAAAAGAGGCTTGACAAAGAACTGGAAGAATTGAGGGAGAGGATCAAATCCCTCGAAGCTGAAAATTCAGAGCTTAAGAGCCTTGAATCCATGATGAAAATAGATTTTGAATTCTCAAAAAATGTCTTTGAAACCATTCGTGAACCACTTCTTATTCTTAATGGCAATTTAAAGGTTATATCTGCAAACAGGTCATTTTATAAAATCTTCAGGGTAACTCCTGATGAGACCATAGGTCAATTCATCTATGATCTTGGAAACAGACAGTGGGATATCCCAAGGCTTAGAGAACTCCTCGAAGAAATCATTCCAAATAACACAAAGTTTGATGGCTTCGAGGTTGAACATGAGTTTCCATCAATTGGCAGAAAGATGATGGTTCTTAATGCGAGGAGGGTCTATAAGAGCTGGGATCTTGAACAATCGATCCTTCTTGCCATCGAAGATATTACTGAAAGAAAAAGAGCTGAGGAAAAGGTTCAACATCTAAATCAGGTGCTTCGTGCCATTAGAAATATAAACCAGCTTATTGTCCGTGAAAAAGACCCTAAGGCCCTGCTCGAGGGTGCATGCAACCTTCTTGAGAAGGCAAGAAACTATCGCCTTGTATGGATTGGAAAATTGGAAGAAAAGGAAAAATTAGTAATCCCATTTGTTTTCTCAGGTGAAGGTTCTCAGTACCTTTCAAATATCAAAATCACCTTCGATGATACCGAAACAGGAAAAGGTCCTGAAGGCACAGCAGTCCGAATCAGAAGGCCTGATATATGTCAGGATATATCTCAAGATCCCCGTATGAAACCATGGAGGGATATGGCACAGAGATATGGATTCTCATCCTCTTCTGCCTTTCCCATTATTATTGGAGATAAAATATATGGAATCTTGAATGTTTATTCAGGACAAAAGGATGCATTTGTCCCTGAAGAGACTGAATTATTAAAAGAGATAAGTGATGATCTTGCCCTTGCCCTTAAGAGCATAGAACTCGAAAAGGAAAGGGGGGAGGCAGAGGCAAAACTTCTTGGAACCAAAAGGTCTCTCGAGGCAATTCTCGATACTGTCCCGGCCTTGATAGTCCTTACAAACTCAGAGGGCGGTATAGAAATGTTTAATCGGGCATGCGAAGAGCTTACAGGCTATAGAGAAGATGAGGTCCTCGGTAGAAAAATCATCGAACTATTTATTCCTCCACAATGGTTGGATACTGTTCAGAAAAGGTTTGAAAACCCCCTTTCACCTGAATTGCGTCTTCCACACGAAAATCCATGGAAGACAAGATCAGGAGAGGAGAGGTTAATAGAGTGGCGATGTGCTACATTACAATCTCCTCTTGATAAAAAACCATGGATACTTGGTATAGGGATAGATATTACTGAACATAAAAAGCAGGAAGAATCTCTAAGGAAAAGTGAAGAAATGTATAGAAGTCTTTTTATGAGGATCCCAATAGGTCTTTATAGAACTTCACCTTCAGGTGAAATCCTCGATGCCAATCCAGCCCTTTCAGATATATTAGGTTTTGAAGATGCTGATTCTTTAATAGGGATCAATGCAACTATCTTTTATGATGACCCAGAAGACCAAAAAAAGCAGGAGAGGCTGATGGAAGAAGATGGGATAATCATCGATTATGAAATGCCACTAAGAAGGCGTGATGGTCATCTAATATGGGTCAGGGATAATACACGTGCTGTATACAATGAGAAGGGAGAGAGGATATATCATGAGGGGAGTCTTATAGACATCACGGAGCAAAAGAAGGCTATTGATGAGATCAGAAAATCTGAGGAGAGATACAGAGCACTTGTTGAAGGTTCTATTGATGGAATACTCATGATGGATAAAGAGAGGAATATATTATCCTGTAATAGTTCATTATGCAAACTATTCGGTTATGAAGAAGACGAACTTATGGGGAAATCTACAAGGATTTTTCACCCCTCTGATGAAAGTTTTTACTCATTTGGAAGTCTTGCATATCCCAGGGTTAAAAGTATGGGCTATTTCAAGGGAGAATGGGGTCTTATAAGGAGAGATGGAGCAGAAATTCCTGTTGAGATGGCTATATCTCCAATCAGGGAAACGGATGGGAGAATTACAGGATATATCTCAATTGTAAGAGATATTACAGAGCGTAAGAAGGCAGAAAAGGAGAAGTCTGAACTCGAGGCACAGCTTCGACAGTCTCAAAAGATGGAGGCAATAGCCCTTCTTGCAGGAGGGGTTGCCCATGATTTTAATAACATTCTATCCGTTATCATGGGGAATTGTGATCTCTGCCTTCTCGATCTACCTACTAAAGACCCTATTAGAGCAAATATCGAAGAGATAAAGAATGCCTCCCGAAGAGCTGCAGATCTAACACGTCAGCTTCTTGCTTTCTGCGGTCGTCAGATTCTTGAACCAAAGGTTATTGATTTAAATTCCCTTATAAAAAACCTTGAAAAGATGCTTCTAAGAATTATTGGTGAGGATATTGAATTATACACATTCCTCTCAGAAGATCTTGGCAGGATAAAGGCTGATCCTGGTCAGATTGAACAGGTAATTCTTAACCTTACCGTAAATGCAAGGGATGCAATGCCCCGTGGAGGAAAATTTACAATCGAGACATCAAACGCCAACCTCGATGAAGAGTATGCCAGGAAACATGTTGGTGTAGCACCTGGTTCATATATAATGCTCTCCATAACAGATACTGGCACAGGGATGCCTCCTGAGGTCAAGGAGAGGATATTTGAGCCCTTCTTTACAACCAAAGAGAAGGGAAAGGGGACAGGATTGGGGCTTTCAACAGTCTATGGAATTGTGAAACAGAGTGGAGGAAATATATGGGTATATTCTGAATTGGGTCAGGGAACAACCTTTAAGGTATACTTCCCGAAGGTAGAAGAACCTGCCCATAAATTAGAAGAAAAAATTGTTTCTCCTGAAATCCTCGGGGGTAATGAGACCATCCTTCTTGTAGAGGATGATGAGACTGTAAGGAAACTTGCCCTTCGTATCTTAAAAAAACAGGGCTATAATGTCCTTGAAGCATCGGGAGGAGGAGAAGCCCTGATTATCTGTGAAAATTATAAAGAGACAATACATCTGATTCTGACCGATGTTGTGATGCCAAGGATGAGTGGAAAAGAACTTGTGGAGCGATTAATGCTTATTCATCCTGAAATGAAGGTTCTTTATATGTCAGGTTATACAGATAATGTGATTGCTGTTCATGGGATCCTTGAGAAAGGAATAGAATACATCCAGAAGCCCTTTACCGTAGAAGGCCTCGCAAGAAAGGTGAGGGAGGTTCTGGATAAGAATCCCCCTCTTTAACGATTGGTTATTATGTGTTATTAAGATAGCCTTGGGTAGTTTACATTTTTATCTGAAAGGGGAAAGATTATGATAAGCATTGATATTCCTGGATGGGGGACAATTGAGATAGAAAATATCGTCATAGACCTGAATGGAACTCTCGCTACGGATGGAAAGATTCCTCCTTCAGTAAAAGAAAAGGTTAATCTCCTGTCAAAAGATGTAAAAATATTTGTTTTAACCGCCGATACTCAGGGGACTGCAAAAGAAGAGACCATGGAGATGAATGTTGAGCTGATTGTTGTCCCTGATGAAGACAGTAAAAGGGCAAAGTTCGATTTACTTAAGACCCTCGACCTCGAAAGGACAATTGCCATAGGAAACGGCAACAATGACCAGATCATTTTAAAAGAGGCAGGCCTTAGCATCGGGATAATAGGGGATGAGGGTCTATCTCAATCTGCTATAAAAAATGCCGATATCATAACGAAAAGTATTATTGATGCACTTGACCTATTTCTCAAACCAAAAAGACTGATAGCCACACTGAAGGAATAGGTCTACTGCGCAATAGGAACTTCGGACAAATGGGCCAGAAGCCAGAGCCTTAAAACCCATCTCAATCCCGATCCTTTTAAGCTCCGCAAATTCCTCGGGGGGAATATATCTGACAACAGGTAATCTATCCCTCCTGGGTTGAAGGTACTGTCCTATGGTAAGAATATCACATTCCATATCTCTTAAGTCCTTCATAAGCTTCAAAACCTCGCTTCTATCCTCTCCAAGCCCGAGCATGAAGCCTGATTTTGTAGTGATAGAAGGAGATACCTGCTTTGACATCTTCAAAAGATTTAGTGAAGTTCTGTAGTCAGCCTCTGGCCGCACCGATGGATAAAGCCTTTCAACAGTCTCGATATTATGATTCAAGACATCCGGAGATTCATTTAGAACAGTCTTTAAAGATGATAGATCCCCCTTAAAATCAGGGATCAATACCTCAACCCTTATCTTCGAACGTAACATCCGAATTGCCTTTATTGTTTTGGCAAAATGTGATGCCCCACCATCAGTAAGATCATCCCGGCTGACTGAAGTTATAACAACATATTTTAGGTTCATCATCTTTACAGCATCAGCAACCCTTTTAGGCTCTCCTTCATCAACGGGCATATCTATTCCGTTTTCTATGGCACAAAACCTGCAACTTCTTGTGCATCTCCTACCGAGGATGAGAAATGTTGCGCTTGATCTTGAAAAACACTCTCCAATATTCGGACAGAGAGCCTCCTCACATACCGTATGGAGTGATTTTTCTACCAATATGGATTTTACTCCAATGACGTCCTTATATGGAGGAATCCTTTTTTTAAGCCACGAGGGCTTCCTTTCACTTCCCATTTCCTATTTCCCATTTCCCATTTACTATCTATGTATTGGCTTTGGAAGGTGAATTGCCATTTTATCAACATCGAGCAATGCCTCCCTCAGGGCCTCTGGAAGTGTTGGATGTGCCTGAATCAGCTTAGAGAAATCCTTTACCCTTCCACCTCCTCTCATCATCGAAGATGCAATCGATATCAGAGTGCTTGCATCACGGCCTATGATATGAACCCCGAGGATTTCATCGCTCTCTTTACTCGATATCACCTTGATAAGCCCATCCTTTTCACCGCAGATTACAGCCGTTGGATTTGAGCGAAATGGAAAACGACCAACCTTTATCTCCCCTCTTTCTTTAGCCTCCTTCTCTGTCAGACCTATGGAGGCAATCTCTGGATCTGTAAAGATACATATGGGTATCAAACTGTCCTTTATTTCTGAGTTATGGCCCATGATATTCTCTGAAGCCACAATACCTTCTTCCATTGCCGTATGTGCAAGAAAATGTCTCCCAGTAACATCTCCAACGGCATAGATTTGTGGAACTGCTGTCTCCATTCTGTGATTTACCTCAATTCCACTTGGAGAAACCTCAAGTCCTATCCTCGAAAAATCCATATCGAGATTGGGGATCCTTCCGGTGGAGAGCAACAATTTCTCACAGGAGAGTTCTTTAATTCCATCAGGTGTTTTTATGGAGATTCTTAAGCCATCCTCTTTTTCATGAATCTCCTCTATTCTTGATCGGGTAAAAATCCTGATACCATCCCTTTCCATAAACCTTCGAAGATTACGCACCAATTCATATTCAATTGAGGGGAGGATGTTTTCGAGAATCTCTACAATTGTAACCCTTGCGCCCAGTAGGTTAAATAAAGTGGCAAACTCAACACCAATATAGCCACCCCCGAGGATCACCATCTCATCTGGAATCGACATAATCTCAAGTGCTTCATCGCTTGTGATGATTTTTATCCCATCAGGAGTAATATCGGAGGGGATTCTGTATCTCGAACCTGTTGCAATAATCAGAGCATCTGCCTTTAGAATTTCATTTTTCCCACTTCCATCCGAAATAAGCAATCTTCTATTCTCAAGAAGGCGAGCCTGCGCATATTTAACCTTCACTCCGTAAGAGTCAAGAAGCAGCATAAGCCCTCTGGCTAACTCATCAACCACATCTCTTTTACGATCCATCATCAATCTCAAAGGGTTAAACTCTTCTAAAATAAGGGATTGAAAGACATTAGACCTTTTTAATGAATGAAACATCTTTGCATCATGAAGGAGTGTCTTTGTGGGAATGCATCCCCGATGAAGGCAGGTGCCACCAATCCTCTCCTTTTCAATCAATGTGACCCTTGCCCCTAACTGGGCAGATCTGATGGCTGAAACATATCCACCCGGACCACCTCCAATGATAACAATACCTTTTGAATCCATACTCACTTTTTAAATCACATGATGTCTTGAAGCCTTCTTATTTCCCAATCCCTCTTAAAAACCTCTTTGAAATGGAAATGAACTCTCTCAAAAAGCTTATCTCTCGGGATACCTTTTTTCAGAATCCTTTCCATGGATGTCATCCTTACACCTTTGAGACCACAGGGGTTAATAAATTCAAAATATTTTAAGTCTGTTTCGCAGTTTAACGAAATGCCATGAAAAGAAACCCATCGTTTGACTGCCACTCCAACAGAGGCAATCTTTTCCTCATTCACCCATACCCCATGTTTAACAGGGTCTTTTCTCCCTGAGATTCCAAAATCCTCAAGGACGTGAAGAATCACATCCTCAAGTTGGTCAATATAACGAATCAATCGATATCCATAATCTTTCAGATTCATAATGGGGTAGATAACCATCTGTCCCGGACCATGGTAGGTCACATCTCCTCCCCTCTCCACATGGAAAATGGGAATCCCGATCTCTTCGAGAAATTCCTTTGATACTAAGAGATTGGAGTGATTGCCACGCCTTCCGAGAGTAATGACATGGGGATGTTCGAGGATAAGAATAGTATCCTTCAATCTGCCATCTACCCTCTTTGACCAGAGAGAATGCTGAATCTCCCATGCCCTCTTGTAATCTATAAGACCGAGATCAATAATATAACCCTTAGAATCCATCAAATTATTTGCATCCATATTGAGCAGGTTTTTAATAAAACCTTTATTTATACCTGAATTGAGCGATTCTCAATTGTCATTGCGAGGAGCGAAGCGACGTGGCAATCTCCGTAGATTTCTCGCTCTGCTTGTAATTACAACCCTGTTTAGATTTAAAACCTCGAATCTCATTTTTCCGGTTTCCATCTCAATTTTGGTCTTCTCGCAGCCAATACCTCATCAAGCCTTCTGACTTTTACCCTCTGAGGTGCCTGAATTAGAAGCTGTGGATCCTCCCTGGCCTCCTTCGAAATCTGGATCATAGTCTCAATAAATTGATCAATGCTCTCTCTGCTTTCGGTCTCAGTTGGTTCGACCATAAGAGCTCCCTTAACAACAAGTGGAAAGTAAATTGTTGGCGGATGAAAACCATAATCTATCAGCCTTTTGGCAATATCGAGTGTTGAGATATGGTATCTCTCCAGATATCGATCCGTAAAGACACACTCATGCATACAATCCTCTTCATAGGGCAGGTGGTAATATCCTTTTAACCTATTCATCAGGTAGTTAGCATTCAGCACAGCCATCTCGCTTGCTCTCCTCAAGCCCTCTGCTCCCATCGAGAGGATATAGGCATATGCCCTGAGGAGGACACCAAAATTTCCATAGAATGCCTTTACCTTCCCTATGCTCTTCGCTCTGTCATAATTTAATCTGTATATCTCTCCATCTTTCTCTATCACCGGGACAGGAAGAAATGGCGAGAGTTCCTTCTTAATCGCCACTGGTCCTGCCCCGGGCCCTCCTCCACCATGAGGTGTAGAGAATGTTTTATGAAGGTTGATATGGACTACGTCCACCCCCATATCTCCCAGTTTCACAATACCCATCAAGGCATTGAGGTTTGCTCCATCACAATATACGTACCCCCCTTTACTATGAACAATTTGGGATATCTCCTGTAAATTCCTTTCGAAAAGGCCCAGGGTATTGGGATTCGTCACCATAATGGCAGCCACTTCCTCGTCCATATGTTTTAAGAGATTCTCAGGATCGATTATGCCCCTTTCATTCGATTTAACCTCTACCATCTGAAAGGAGGCAATTGTGGACGATGAACAGTTCGTTCCATGAGCGGTATCAGGGACTAAGACCTTTTTCCTTTTCTCCCCCCTCGCCCTAAGAGCCGACTTGATCATCATGAGTCCTGTGAGCTCTCCCTGTGCACCTGCTGCAGGCTGAAGTGTTACATAGTCCATCCCTGTTATCTCAGCGAGAAAGGCCTCGAGACTGTATAACAACCTTAGAATCCCCTGAACAAGCTCCTCAGGCTGATATGGATGGATATCGCTAAAACCATTCATCTCTGCTACCTTTTCGTTAACCTTCGGGTTATATTTCATTGTACAGGAACCGAGTGGATATAAACCGCTATCAACGCCAAAGTTCCACTGTGAGAGTCTTGTAAAGTGACGAACAACATCCACCTCACTGAGTTGAGGGAATCCATCAAGACTATCCCTCAACAATTGCTCCGGAATGAATTTTCTAACATCAACCTCCTCAACATCCCACTGAGGTAAAGAGTATCCTACTCTTCCTTCCCCACCCTGTTCAAAGATGAGTGGTTCATCCTGGATGAGGCCTCTATCTTTTATTCTTCTCATCTAATCATTCTCCATCCGATAATATTTCTCCCTATAACTTCCCATGACTGTTTTCTCACCCACGAACCACGAAAATCCCCCTCACCTCAATCCTCTCCACTCCGAGGCTGTGTCGTAATGTCATTCTGATGCTTTAGCCGAAGAATCTATGTTTTATAATGGTTTGAATTCTATAGATTCCTCGCTTAACTCGGAATGACAAAAAAAGGAGGCTCGGAATGACAAACATGGCATATACCTCATTGTGACACAGCCCCTCCGGGGAGAAGGAAGGGATGAGGAGAAAAAATTATTTTCAAGTTAACATCAAACCCATTTAATTGCCTTCTCAAGTGCCCAAGCCCAAAGATCTATCTCTTCTCTTTTAAGCATTTCTGTAACCGTCACGAGGAGGTGATGATCAAGTTCAGGATAAAATCTCCTGAGGGACAATCCTCCCAGTATCTTCTCTTTCCTCAACTCTTCGAGTATCCTTTCAGGACTTCCATTCACCTCAAGAACAAACTCATTAAATGTAGGGGAGGAAAATGGGATTTTCAATCCATTAATGTCAGAGACAATCCTCTTAGCGTATTCTGACTTACTCAGATTCATCAATGCCATCTCTCTGAGCCCTTCTCTCCCGAGGCAGGAAAGGAAGATCGTGGCCATAAGGGCACAGAGACCTTCATTTGTGCAGATATTTGAGGTAGCCCTCTCCCTGCGTATGTGTTGCTCACGAGTGGCAAGGGTAAGGACAAAGCCTCTTCTCCCTTCAAGATCAACAGTCTCTCCAACGAGCCTGCCCGGCATATTACGAATAAATTTCTCCTTCGTTGTAAAGATTCCCAGATAAGGTCCACCAAAGGAGAGAGGAATCCCAAGGCTTTGGCCTTCTCCTGTAACAATATCTGCTCCTTGCTCACCTGGAGGTTTAAGAATCCCATAGGCAATTGCCTCACTGAAGCATACGATAATCAAACTCTGATTCTGATGAACCTTATCAACTACTGGATAAATATCTTCAATAACACCAAAAAAGTTGGGGTTCTGAATCACTACTGCACTTACATCATCATCCAATAAACTGAATAATTCCTCTTCATTCGTTCTACCATCTTCTCTTTTATAAGGAATGGAGAGAACCTCCGTCTCATCTGGATCGATGTATGTCTCTACAACCCTTCGGTATTCAGGATGGACAGCATCTGAAATGAGAATCCTTTTTCGTCTTGTGATTCTCTGTGCCATCAAAATAGCCTCTGCAAGTGCTGATGCACCATCATAGAGAGATGCATTTGAAACCTCCATCCCGGTAAGTTGACACATCAATGTTTGATATTCAAAGATTGCCTGAAGGGTCCCCTGACTGATCTCAGGTTGATAGGGGGTATAGGCAGTATAAAACTCCCCGCGAGAGGCCAGGTTTGAGACAACAGATGGAATAAAATGGTGATAAGCCCCTCCCCCAAGAAAGCTCGTTAGAATCCCTCCCTGAAGTCCTTTTATATGTCTCAGCAGATCGAGCTCGGAGAGAGGAGGAGGAAGATCTAAAGGTTTCTTCAGTCGAAATCTCTCAGGGATGGACTCGAAGAGCTCCTCCACCCTCTTCTTACCAATAGTCTCGAGCATAGCCTGAATATCCTCTTCTGTATGGGGAATATAACGGCTTGGGTTCTTCATTCAATCTTCCTTTAAGAAGGATTTCTGATAGGCCTCGGATGAAAGGAGATGTTTAAGTTCTTCTCTCTCTTTTATTTCCATCTTTATTATCCAGCCCTTACCATAAGGATCCTTATTTATATATTCTGGATGGTCTCTGAGCTCAAGATTGATTTCAATCACCTTACCCGTTATGGGAGAAAATATGTCAGATACCGTCTTTACAGATTCAACCACCCCGATACTATCTCCTTTTTTATATTCTGCCCCTATCTCTGGAAGTTCTACATAAACAATATCCTTCAACTGACTCTGTGCATAATCTGTTAAACCAACGATCACAAAATCCCCTTCTTCTTTCACCCACTCATGAGTGTCGGTATATAAAAGCCTCTCTGGAAATTCCATATTCCACCTCCCTGTAATTTAGAAACCAGACTTCGGACATAGGTTAAGGCAAAGGTTAGGAAGTCGGCTGCCTTAACCTTCAAACCAACGACACTTATTTTCCTCAGCAATCTATCTTAAACCTAAATTGAGCGATTTTTTTCTAAAAGCCTTTCCGCCAAAGGCGGATCAGTCTTTGCGTGGCAATCTCATAGATTCCTCGCTCCGCTCGGAATGACAATTTGGAATAGATTGCTTCGCAATGACAATCTGGAATCGCTCAATTTAGATTAAAAATTTCTCCGACCAAATTTTTAACTCTTTGTAATTCTCAAGCATCTACCTCGAATCCTTGACCCCTTGAATCCTCATGATTTTATCAACTTTTTGGAGATGATCCAAAATTATTTATCCCGTTTCTTTCTCTTTAAATAAAGTAAGAGAAAGATTCCTCCTATGAACATGAAAAAACTAAGAATCTGGCCCATTGTAAAAGGACCAATTATGAATCCAAGATGGGCATCGGGTTCCCTGAAAAATTCAACAAAAAATCGAAACACTCCATAAAGGATGAGAAAGATGGCTAAGAGCCCACCAGAAGGAATATTTCTATCTTTTATGGACCAGAGAATCAAAAATATGACTCCCCCTTCCAGTGCAGATTCATAGAGTTGCGAAGGGTGGCGAGGAAGCTCTCCCCCCTTAGGAAATATCATTCCCCATGGAAGCTCGGTGACACGGCCATAGAGTTCCCCGTTTATGAAATTCCCTATCCTTCCCAGACCAAGACCGATAGGGGCTGTTACAATTATAAGGTCAGAGATTTTCCAGAATGACTTCTTATTCCTCCAGGAGAAGAGTATTCCAACAAAAATTACCCCTATAAGCCCACCATGAAATGACATCCCTCCATGCCAGATTGCAAAAATCTCGAGTGGATCTGACAGGTAGGCTTTTAAATCGTAAAATAAGACATATCCGAGACGTGCTCCTGCTATCAGCCCAATAATGAGGTAGAAATAGAGATTCTCAATCTCCAGCCTCGAAATCCCAAAATCCTTTTTCTTCAACTGATAACGAACAAGAAGATAAGAGGAGATAAATCCAAAGACATACATGAGCCCATACCAGCCTACTTTGATGGGCCCTAAATCTATCAGGATAGGATTTATATCTACTTTCATTAACGCCTCCTTAGTAAATTTTATTAGAGATTGAACAAATATTCAACCCATATGGTAATTTAATCATTAAGTAATGAATCACTGAAGCGGGGAATTTAGTGATCTGGCAGGGATGTCTGAGAAAATCTTATA
>JBBITW010000109.1:0-12195 GCA_037440525.1 Deltaproteobacteria bacterium | reverse complement strand
GACAAAAAAGGAGGCTCGGAATGACAAACATGGCATATACCTCATTGCGACACAGCCTCAAGGGGAGAGGATTAAGGTGAGGAATGCTGAAGGAAGCGCAGAAAGACATTGAGAACTGAGGTTTTATTTGGTTTGATTGAAATATTCTCTTATACTTCCAAGAACAATATGGGGTATATCCTCTTTTCTTTTGACGGTAAAGATACTTATGTTTTTTCTCTTCTCCACTGCTTTTTCGAATCGATTTGAATATGGATTTTCACCAATATGGACTGCTGTAATTCTATTCTGGATTTGTCCAAAAAAGCTTATCAGGGCTTCTAAATTTGTTATCTTCATATCAGTGATAATGAAGAGATCAAGACTCTTTCTCCCTTTTATGAGTGGAACCAGATCTTCTAAGTCCAGGGCCGTTCCACCACCAAAATATTTGCATAATGTCCTATATATCTCTTGTCGATTATTGGTATAATCCAATATATCCTTACCGCCCATGGGGGCATCGGAAAAGTTATAAACCGCTACTTTGGAATCGTTTCGCAAATAGGCATTTGTAGCGCATGCAGCCCCTAAAACAGCATAGGAGAGGCTTTTTCGAGGATTGATCATACTCCCTGAAGAATCTATTACAATGAGACAGTCAGGAGTTCCTTCAATCTTTCCCCTTCCCCTTCCCTCTCTCTTCTTCCATATCTGAGTAATACCGGGCATTATCTTGCCGAAACTTGTCCATACATCAATATCCTGAAATGGAGAACCAACTTCCCAAGGTGCATGTGAGTGTGGATGAAGGTCACCTTTCTTTTCTATTGGGAGCTTTCGTATGGGAATTGAATAATTTTCTGACAGCTTCATATAAAAGAGAATATCTGCATCAATAGAGGTACCTCGTCCTCTGCCCATACCACCTTCCATATTATAGCCTGCCTCTTTCAACTCCTCTGAAAAGTCCTCCACAATCTCTCTAAATTCAGATAGCCCCATTGTCTCCTTGGCATAATCCCTTAATCCACTATCAATCTCTTCACAGGAATAATTGGAAAGATCATGATCCCCTTGTGGATTGGACTCTCCCTTTCCTCCTCGCGATTGCTCTTCTCTTTGTTCTTCTAATATGAGGGGTTTTAATGAACGGGCAAACTTTCGGATACTCTCCGACCAGCGAGAACGATCTAAGTATGGAATTCTTGCAAGCCTTCGAACTATTGCTTCATTCTTATCTTTAGTCTTTAAGGGTTCAATCCCTAAATCGATGCCCCATATCCTTTGGTAAAGAGAGGCGATCACTTCTTCTATCTTCCCTTTTTTTAGATTTCTATGCAGTTCAGGAATCTCTGTGGACTTTTTCTTTACACAGTGTGTATCGGCAATCACATCAATAAAATAGCTCGCCACCTGTTTTGCGGTCTCTTTATCCCCCATTACCTTTTTAGCTTCGGCATAAAGCATGAGATGGGTATGAAAATCCCAAGGGCAGAATGTATAATGTGTAATTCCATGATCGAGAAGTGCCTCTATCACCTTCTTTACTGGCATCTTACCTTTCATTGAGAGGAGAAAGTCGGAATTGATGGTCATCTGTTTCTGTTTTATTTCGAGGCCTACCCCCTCGCTTGGCTTTCTTTCTCCTTCTTCAGTACCCTCAACATTATCAGCATTTTGATTAGAGTCAGATAATTTACCCAATTTAGGAATTGGTATCTCGGGATAAAAATGCTTCCTTTTCAAATCAGGCCAGATTTCCTCAATAATTGATTGGAAATTTTTTTCTTCCATATTCATTAACTCAATAGTATAGGTTCGGGTAACGGACCTTTCCAGGGTAGACAAGTTTATCCCTTTCAAAGACTTTACCTTCCACAATATTTCCTAATCCCCTAATCCTTCCACCCACATATATCTCTCCACCCATCATCCATTCACCCGTATGGAGGCCAATATTCTTTTTCACAATAATCTTTCCTGACCTCATCCCTGCCCCTGTCCAATTCTTTGCATTTCCCTCCACCACAAGTTCGCCTCCCTCCATGCCTATACCTGTAAAATCTCCTGCATCCCCTTCTATCAATAATCGTTTACCCTTTGGGAGTCGAAAACCTATGAGATTGATCTCAGTTTTAAGTTCCGAGAGTTTTAATATAATCTCCTCTTCCTTCGAATAATTACAAAGGGCAGATATATAAACCCCTGCCGGACCTGGAATAAGATATGGAATCCTGTGGGTATTCTCTAAGGCAAAACAGAAGTCTTCAATATCCTCTGCTGTATATTCTATCTCCTTAATATACCTCTCTGCTATCTCATATGCTTTTATAATTGTATTATATTGGACCATCCATACCAGTTCCTTGGCCTCCTCTTCAAGGAGTTTTTCATATCCTTTTCGAATCTGGTCCATTACTATTTCACTTGATTGAACAATATCATCCAGTGGGATATTATTATTACGGTATGTAAAGGTCTTAAATTCATCAAATGGATTCTTAGAGATATTCCCTTCCTTCAAAAGTAACTCTTCCACCTCTCTCTTCTTTGAAATAGATGTTTTCATATTCCTTCTTTTATATTCGCCTTGCACTGATGTCCTTTTTTATCTCTGCATAAAGGGGATGATCTCCCTCCAAAGGCTCCATGGATTCACCCTGGAAGATCCTTGACCCTATGGCCAGGGCATCTTTTATATGTTCACTCTGCTCTCGGTACCTCTGAGATACCAATCTCACAGCCTCCTTGGCAAGAAAGATTGGAAAGGGATCATCCCTTTTTGCCCTTTCCCTCTGGGAAATAACTTCATCCTTCCACTGAACTCTATGTGAAATTGTATAAGGGGCAATTGCTTTGATATGTTCGATATCGATCGAAGAATCCCCCAATAACCACGCCAATCCCTGAGCATATAATTTAATAGATGTTGGCAATCGATTGGATGCACAATTCTTTATCTGGTGACAGAGATACCCTGTGTAGTGGCAGCCTTCCTCACATGTCTCAACTGTCCTTTTCTGTCCATAGCGTTCACAAAAGGAGAGCTCAGAAAGGAGCATCCGGGTAAATGCACTTGCATCTAAATCCAGATCCACTTTTTCAACCTCAGCCCTGATCTGTTCTCGGTCTTCTCTACGAAGGGGCTTCACCTTTAACGTCTCATTTATATATTCTCCAAAAGTATTACATATCTCGTCAATCTTTGACATCTTCTTCTCATATGATATTTTAGATTTGAGAACTCTATAAAACTCCTTTTCATATTTTGGATGCCTTAAGATTCGATCTTTTCCTCTTATCTTCCCAATGAGAAATGAGAGGTTTGCACCCGGATACCTCGATTCAACCATGACATCGAACCTATCAATGAGGGGGGCAATTATTGTATTTGTTCCCCCATCTTGATAGTTCGCTGTGGCAAAAAGACAGTATTCTTCATTTATGATCATTTCGTTCAGATATTCCCAGTTACCACGGTCGACACCATCAAGAATCATACTCTGCTTGGTTTCAGGGAGCCGATTTATCTCATCCACAATCTTCACCGGAATCTGAGCGAAGTTTGTCCAGACAACATCCTCTTCTCCTCTATTTAGTTTCCCCAGATCAGGCCTACCGACTATCTTCTCTTCTGTCTGCTCTGGATGGCCAGAGACTTCACTCCCCCAGATCACACCCAAAGGGAATTGGTAGATCAGTGAACATACAAACTCAGCAGAGGTTGTTTTCCCGAGCCCTGGTTCCCCAATTATCAATTCCTTTCCCTTCATCAATCCTGTCAACAGACTTAGAAGGATGGCAGAATTAAAAGGTTCACCTTTAACCTCCATGTCAGGACGATTAAAATAAAGGTGGTCATTAATAAATTGATAAATCTCCATGACCTGTTTTTGATATCCATTCTCTACCACGATCCTTTTCCTTTCTGTAAATATTTCTTTTCTAAATTAAGCGATTTCTAAGATTAGAGTTTTAATTCATTCAATGATACAAAGAATCGCTCAATTCTTTTCTATTAAAATAATAACATGCTCTTCAGGTTGAAACAAGATAAAATGCGGTGAAGATGAAATCGCTTGTAGACCTTCAAAAATATTTTTTGATTGGAATCATTTTAGCCTATTGAGTTATTCTTCATTTCTCTTCAGGGACAATATTGTCTTTTTCAGATTTCTTTCTTGGATCTACCATCTTTACCTTTCCCGCTGCTACTTCACGAAGAGCAGTTACAATAGGACGGTTGTCAGTCTCAACCAAAGGTTTTGCTCCTTTCATCAACATCTTTGCACGCCTTGCAGCCAAAATGACAAGCTCAAATCTACTTTCGACCTTTTTTAGACAATCCTCTACTGTAATTCTAGCCATTTTCTACCTCCCATTGTCTCTTTTTTTCTTCAATAATTAAGTCTTTCATTTTACGGCATCTCTCAGCAATCACGATGGCCTTAATCTTCTCGCAGGCTTCATCAATCCTATCATTCACAATCACATAGTGATACCAGGAGGCTTCCTCAATATCCCTTCTGGCATGAGCTAAACGGAACTTAATTGTATCAGATGAGTCGAGTCCTCTTTTTGAGAGTCTTTCCTGAAGTTCCTTTAATGATGGAGGAAGGAGATAGATCAAGACAGTATTATTTAGCTTTTCCTTCAATTTCTTTGCACCCTGAGTGTCGATATCTAATATTATATCACATCCCTCCGAGAGAAGTGATTCAACCTGCGAACGTGATGTCCCATAAAGATTGCCCAAAACCTCTGCCCATTCCAAAAATTCATCTTTCTCAATCATTTTTTTAAATATTTCCTCTTTAATGAAAAAATAGTCCTCCCCTTCTTTCTCATTGGAACGTGGAATTCTTGTTGTATAAGAGACAGAGAATCGAAGGTTTTTTAACCCATCATCTATAAGTCTTTTAAGAAGGGTAGTTTTCCCAGTTCCTGACGGGGCAGATATAATAAAAAGAATTCCTCTCTGGGTATGCTTATCCTTCTCTTCAAAACCCGCATGGCAATTCATTTTACCTTTTGTCAGTCCTTTTTAATAAGGTCTATTAATTCATTCGATATTCTGAACCTGTTCTCTAATCTTTTCCAGTTCGCTCTTAATCTCGACAACCCTCTGTGAAATCTCTGCATCATTAGCCTTATTGCTTATGGTGTTGACCTCCCTATAGATTTCCTGAATCAAAAAGTCCATCTTTCTCCCAACCGGTTCTTCTTCATCGAAGAGCATTGAAAACTGAGCGAGGTGGCTTTCAACCCTGACAATCTCTTCAGTAATATCGGTCTTTTCCGCAAGAAAGGCCACTTCCTGCTGGAAGCGAATAGAATCTATCTCCTCTTCATTCAATATATTTCTTATCCTCTCCTTAAGCCTTTCCCGATAAGATTCGAAACGAGATGGAAACTGATTTTTAATTTCCTCAAGCTCTTTCTTAATTCGTTCAACTCTCTCTTTGAGGTCTCTTGAAATAGATTCGCCTTCAATTCGTTTCATACTATCCATATCTTGAACCGCTCTTTTTAATACAAAGAGAATCTCCTGCCAATAAGGCTCTATGTCCAGAGGCTCTTCCTTAGTTGTTATCAAATCCTTTGCTCCGGCAATTAACTCTAAAGTGATTTCCCCATTTAATTTAAATCTTTCCTTGATTGAGAGGAGGGCCTGATAATATTGTTCGGCAAGATGAAAGTCAACGATTAACCCGCCTCTTTCCTCATCAAATGAATCCAGTTTTATAGAAATATCCACTCTCCCTCTTGAAACCTGAGAACGTACGACCTCCTTTAAGCGAGTCTCTAATGGTTGAAGCCTTTTTGGAAGCTTAATGTTGATATCACAAAAGCGATGATTAACAGAACGGGATTCAACCAGAAGCCTTCCAAGACCTGTATCCCCTTCAGCCCTTCCAAAACCTGTCATAGATTTTAACATTGAAGATATTTCCCCTCTCTTAAAACTTCTAAATATTGTGATCTAAATAGGTTAAAGAGTTTGATGATTTCTTCCTGACGATAATCAGGATAAGTCCATTCCATGGCTCTAAAAGATTTATTCTTATATATGAGTGTCAAATCTGCATAGATTCCATCCCGCATATAAGGACGGTGGGAATAACCCTTTGTGGTAGCAAGTATTACGTGTTCTAAACAGATATATCCTGGATCTACATTAATTCGGCGATTCCCATTCGAATTTGCAAATTCATTCTCTATACGGTTTGTTATCAATTTAATCTCTGGTAGCATGGATCGGTCGATTAGACGTTTAAAGGTTATAAAGTGGCGAAACAGATCTTTCCCCATTTCTTCAGTGTAATATTCAGTTAGGTTAAAAGCAAATCTTTCACTAACAAAATCTATCTCTCCAAAGGTTCCCTCAAGTTCTTTCATCCCCTTATTAAAATAATCATCCTCCTTAGCAATAATACTCATAAACAGTTTCGCAGGCAGAGGTTCCTTAGGTCTGCCCATTTACTTTTTCCCCTTTTTTCAGATAAATGAAGAATTCTTTATTCCCTTTTGGACCCTTTAGAGGTGATTCCACAACACCCAGGACATCCAATCCAATTCCTTTGCAAAATTGGCTTATCCTTTCTATCACCTTCTTATGTAAAATAGGATTTCTTACAACCCCTCCCTTTTCCACCTCCCCTTTTCCAACCTCAAATTGAGGTTTGATCAGGGAGATTATATATCCCCCACTCTTAAGAAATTGGAGTAGATGCGGAATAAATTTTTCAATAGAAATAAAAGATGTGTCAACAAGAATTAAATCAACTTCCTCCCCAATCTCCTCCCTCTTCAAAAAGCGAACATTTCTTCTTTCCAGATTTATCACTCTTGAATCTTTTTGCAATTTCCATGCAAGCTGTCCATAGCCTACATCTACTGCATAGACCTTTTTTGCCCCTCTCTGAAGGATACAATCAGTAAAACCTCCTGTCGATGCCCCAACATCCATTACTACCATACCTTCGGGATTTATCGCAAATGACTTAAGTGCACCTTCTAATTTTTTTCCTCCACGGCTTACATAATTATAACCCTCTTGTTCAATTTTTATCTGGCTTTCCAAAACGACTTTTGTTCCTGGCTTATCTATTATCTTCCCATCAGCCGATACCCTTCCCTCCATTATCAGAGACCTTGCCCTCTCCCTGCTATGAACTAACCCTTTTTCAAAAAGGATTTTATCAAGTCTCTCTTTCCTGACCATTTTTCATAGATATCTCATTTTTTGTAGAATGATCATTAATAAATTCCATCTTTTTTGAGACTATTTGAGGCATTTATAGAATAAGATAATTCTTGTTTCACCATTTTTATTGCCTCTTTAAAGATACTATCCTCATCTATACCATATTTTCCCTTAAGGAGGTTCTGGGGGCCATGTTCCACAAATAAATCAGGGATCCCCAGACGTTTTACTCTAATTTCGAAAAGTCTCCTTTCCTGGAAAAGTTCGAGTATGGCGCTTCCAAATCCTCCCTGAAGAATATTTTCCTCAACAGTGAGGACATTTCCTATTATCTTTGCCCATTGACATATCAGGTCTCCATCAAGAGGCTTAAGAAATCGACTATTAATAACGGTTGCATGTATATCTATCATCTCTAATCTATCAGCAGCCTTAAGGGAAGGATAAACCGTTGAACCAATGGCAATTATGAGGATATCATTACCTTCCTTTAGAATTTCTCCTTTCCCTATCTCAATCGATTTTAGCTTATCCCCCCTTTTGACTCCCACCCCTTTTGCTCTCGGATACCGAATGGCTATCGGACCAGGATGTTCTACTGCGGTCTTAATCATGTGCTGGAACTCCTCTTCATCTTTTGGAGCCATTACCACCATGTTTGGAATATGCCTAAGATAAGAAAAGTCGAAAAGTCCATGATGGGTTGGACCATCCTCGCCCACTATTCCTCCTCTATCCAGGGCAAAAACTACAGGCAGGTTCTGGAGACATACATCCTGAAGGATTTGATCATAGGCCCTCTGAAGAAATGTAGAATAGATAGCAACTACAGGTTTCATCCCTTCGAGTGCAAGCCCTGAAGCAAAAGTGACTGCGTGTTGTTCAGCAATTCCTATATCATAAAACTGGTCAGGAAATCTCCTTGAAAATTCCTCCAGCCCTGTTCCACTCTGCATGGCCGCTGTAATGGCAATAATGCGCTCATTTTCACTTGCCAATTTGCAGAGGGTTTCGCCAAATACCTCTGTATAAGTTGGAGGGTCATTTTTGGAGCCCTTATAAGGCTCCCCTGTCTCAATGTCAAATGGCGGAACACCATGGAAACGAGCTGGATTTATCTCTGCAGGCCTATAACCCTTTCCCTTCTTGGTTATTACGTGAATGAGTATAGGGCCTCTCATTTTTCTTATATTCTGAAAAGTTTCGATAAGGTAATCAAGCCGGTGACCATCAATTGGCCCAATATATTTGAATCCCAATTCTTCAAACAAGAGCCCTGGCATTAAAAACCCTTTTAGAGACTCTTCGGCCTGTTTTGCAAAACGCAGGACAGACTTTCCAATACCTGGAAGGGTCTCAAGAAAGTTTTTAATCTCTCCTCGAAACCTGTTGACAAACTCTCCTGTCATCAAACGGTTTAGATATGAGGAGAGTGCTCCAACATTGGGAGATATCGACATCTCATTGTCGTTTAAAACAACGATCAAATCCCTGTCAATGTGACCTGCCTGATTGAGGCCTTCAAAGGCAAGGCCTGCTGTCATTGATCCGTCCCCAATCAAAGCAATGATCTTTCCATCCTCGCCCTTCTTTCTTCTGGCTTCAGCCATACCGAGTGCAGCAGAGATGGAGGTGCCACTATGACCTGAATCAAAAGCATCATAATTGCTCTCACTTCTCTTTGGAAAACCACTTAGTCCTTCGTATTGCCTCAATGTGTGAAAACGCTCTCTTCTTCCTGTAAGGATTTTATGGGCATAACTCTGATGGCCTACATCCCAGATCAACTTATCTTTCGGAAGATCAAAAACATAATGTAGAGCAATTGTTAGTTCTACAACCCCTAAGTTAGACGAAAGATGCCCTCCGGTCTTAGAAACTGTATGGATGATCTCATTCCTTATCTCTTCACTTAGTATTGTCAACTCCTCTAAATCAAACCTTTTTATATCGCCTGGATTATTTATTAGGTCTAAAAACCTTCCCATAAATCAACCTTTACCTTGAAATAAGCCCTTATGGAATCGATATCGATAAGACTTTTAAGATATAAGAATTGAACCTGAAATATCATGATAATGGATTAATAGTTTCTTAAAATTATAAACCGTGCAATCTCCCTCAGAGGTTCTGCCTCAGTCCCAAATGGATCAAGGGCTTCTATTGCCATTTCAACCAATTCCCTTGCCATCCTTTTGGATTCCTTTAAACCAAACAGGGAGGGATAGGTTGCCTTTCTTCTCTGGCGATCACTTTTTATATTTTTACCAAGCAGTTGGGCATCACCCTCTTCGTTCAAGATATCATCCACTATTTGAAAGGCAAGGCCAACTCTTTCCCCATAACAGGTATAGGCCTTAAGGCTTTCACCCTCCCCTCCTCCTAATTTGACCCCCATTCGGATAGAAACCACTATCAGGGCCCCTGTTTTATGGGTATGGATATATTGAAGTGTTGGTAGGTTTACCTCCTTGCCTTCTGATTCGATATCCAATACCTGGCCACCTACCATTCCAAATATCCCTGCAGCCGAAGCAACCTCATTTACGATACCGAGAACTGTCCATGCATCAACATTTATTCTATGTAAGTTTTCTGGATCTGTCATCAACTTGAAGGCCTCTGTAAGCAGGGCATCACCTGCCAAAATTCCAATTGCCTCTCCATAGACCTTATGGCATGAAGGCTTACCCCTTCTATAGTCATCATTATCGATTGCTGGAAGATCATCATGAATAAGTGAATAGGTATGAATCATCTCTAATGCACATGCAAAAGGTAAAATACCATCTCCTTTGCCTCCTACCGCCTCAAAGGATGCAATTGAAAGTATTGGTCGAATTCTTTTCCCACCGTTTAAAAGACTATGTCTTATAGCATTACGGAGTGACAAATTAAATTCCAGCTCCCCTATTCCCATGTAATGAGCGGAAAAATATTTCTCTAATGCCTTATCAACAACCTCTTTCTTCTCTTGAAGATATCTTTTTATATCCATTTTACTCTATAATTTTCTCTGGGTTCTTATCAGGTTCATTATCTGATTCTGGCTGAACATTTGTTCCTGAATTTATAGATGGCTCAAAAGGTACAGGTTTTATAGTACCATCCTTTCCTTTCAAAAGTATTTCTACCTTTTTCTCTGCCTCATTCAATTTTTGATGACAGAAACGAAAAAGTCGGATTCCTTCTTCAAAAAGTTTTAATGAATCTTCCAGAGAGATAGTCTCATCCTCCAACTTTGAAACTATCTTTTCCAATTTTGTAAGGGCATCTTCAAATTTCTCTTTTGCCATCTAAGTCTCCAAGTATTCTATTTAAATGGTTCTTTCCAAATTTCGTTGTCAAAAAGGATTCGAGGATTTTAGGATTCAAGGGTTTAATTGTAAAGATTTAATTACTCTGAGTAAATCATTGATAAGCCCTTTGCCGAAATTTTAACTATTTGTAACTCTTAAGCATTCCCCTTGAATCCTTATCATCTTAGCAACTTTTTTGGAGATGATCTATTTAAATTTTATCCTTTTATTTTATTTATAGTCAAGATTCCTCCTTCTTTTCAATATCACAAAATAATATGCCTTTAAATAATTTTACCTCTACCTTGTCTCCAATTATCACTTCACTGACATCTCTCAAAATTTTAAGATCAGGTAACCTTCGGGTAATACTATAACCCCTTTTTAGTATAGAGTAAGGGCTTAGTGAATCCAATTTCCCAAGATTTACCCGTATCTTTTGTTCCCTCATATTAATGGAATGCTTCATATTTTGCTCCAAGTGTTTTAAGACCTCTCCAAGTATGGATCGAAAGACCTTTATCTTCTGTTTGGGGCTCTGTGAAATAAGCCTTTCCCCTAAATATAGCTCCTTATCCCTTTTTCTTTTAAAATCCCATAAAATAAATCTATTAAAACGATTAAAGAGATTATCTAATCTTGTGGAATATCCTTCAATTCTCTTTTTTGGATCTGCAAGCCCCTTTTTTAGTTGATTTAAATTTGCTCTAATATCCTGGAGATTTCGGAGAAATTCCTTATTCAAACGGTCCCACAAATAATATATACTATTTTTAAGCTCACTCCTATCCCTCACCACCAATTCAGCAGCGGCCGAGGGTGTGGGGGCCCTTAAGTCTGCCACAAAATCAGATATGGTATAATCAGTTTCGTGTCCTACTGCCGAGATAATTGGGATCTTAGAATTATATATTGCCCTTGCAACAACTTCTTCATTAAAGGCCCATAGATCTTCAAGTGATCCCCCTCCCCTTCCTATTATCAAAACATCCACATCCTTGACCTGATTAAAATATTCTATTCCTTCTGCAATTTCTTTTGCTGCCCCTTCTCCCTGAACACGAACAGGATAAAGAAGGATACGAACATTTTCGAATCTTCGATGGATTATCTGAATCATATCCCTTATAACCGCCCCGGTTGGAGAAGTGATTATTCCAATTGCATGAGGAAGAATAGGAAGCCTTTTCTTACGCTCGGGAGAAAAAAGCCCTTCCCTCTCAAGCCTCTCTTTTAGTTGAAGAAAGGCAAGCTGAAGGGCTCCTATCCCCTTTGGTTCAATCTCCTCTAAAATCAATTGATATTCTCCTCTCTTTTCATAAAGGCTCACCTTTCCTCTGCATATAATAAAAAGACCGTCCTCTAAGGTGAAAGGGATTCTCCGGGCTTGTGTCTTAAAAAGCACAGCTCGAATCTGACTATAGTCATCTTTTAATGTAAAGTATATATGCCCAGATGGAGGTATTCTTAAATTTGAAATCTCACCCTCTACCCATACGTCAGGAAATTTTGTCTCAAGAATATCTTTAATCTCCATTGTCAATTCTGAAACGGTGAGTACATATCGTAAAGGAAGTTGCATAATAATCCTTTCATTAAAAATATATCCAAAAATATAGCAAAAAAGAGATAAAGAGTAAATCAAATCTTTGATTTTCTCAGGGATACGTCAAGTTTTATCCGATTAGGGTTGTTCTTGAAAAGTTT
>JBBITW010000108.1:0-12234 GCA_037440525.1 Deltaproteobacteria bacterium | reverse complement strand
TCCGAGCGAAGCGAGGAACCTATAGAATTCAAATCCTTATAAAACATAGATTCTTTGGCTAAAGCCTCAGAATGAGATTACGACACAGTCTCCCAGCGGGGAGAGGATTGAGGTGAGGGGGATGAGCTTCTGAATAATTCAGGAACCAAACTTTAAGCTTTAGTCTTATATAATAGCTTAGGTTTTATATATCCTGCATGGGACAGACCTGAGGGCTGTTGAGCCTATTGCAGGGTCGTAAGGGGGATCGTTACTTGTAAGGATATTGATGTTTGATTCCTTCCAGCCACAAAGCTCCAAGTCCTTTCTCTCCGGAAACCACCACCCATAGCTTAGAATGACTATTCGCTGATCCAGCTCCAGATCGAATTTTGCCTTCTGACGGATTGTTCCTCGTTTGGTCTCAATTGAAACCCAATCCCCATCAGAGATACCCAAACGTGAAGCTGTTTCAGGATGGATGAGCACAATGGGATCAGGGGATAATTTTCTAAGGGAGGGGAGATTTCGGTAAGCAGAATGGAAGAAGAAAGGTTCCTTGGCTGATGTAAAGATTAGAGATAAGCCTTTTGAGAGATCATCCGAAACCTCATCCAGTTCAGGAAGATTATGATAGTTGGGAAGAGGTTCATATCCCCAATCTTTTAATTGCTCTGAATATATCTCCACCTTTTTAGAGGGAGTGTTAAAACCCTTCTTTTCGTAACCCTTATATTCCCATTTCCCCTTCAGGATTCCGATGGTCTTGAAATCATCATAGGTCATACCAGAGGGTTTCAGGATTTCATCAAGACAGTCTTTCATATCATTCCAGAAATACTGGCCATACCCAAGGCGTTTTCCCATTTCATTTATTATCTTTAAGTCAGGCCAACATTCACCTGGTGGTTCCACAATCTTTGGTCGTGCAAGGATAAACCCGTGGGGAAGTCCATAATGCCCTATATCGTCAAATTCGAAGTTTGTTGCTGACGGAAGTATAATATCTGCAAGCTGAGCGGTTGGAGTTAGAAAGATTTCAGAGACAGCGAGGAAATTTAGTCTTTTTAAAGCGTTGTATGTTTCCATTGCATTGGCATAACTGAGCAGAGGGTTCGAACCCTGGATATACATCATTCGTATTGAATATGGCTTCTTGGTCAGGATGGCTTTAACTACCAACTGGGAAGGGACAAAACCCATCATGCTGGCCATACGAAACTGAGGACTCAATATCTTTTCCCTCTTATCAGGGAACTTTTTGACCTGGACAAGTTCTCCAGGCCTCATTATTGCTGGAGCCGTTCGATTCACATTCCCGCCTGGAACTTCTAAGTTTCCTGTGATAGCCATCAGAATCAATAATGCCCTTGCGCACTGAAAACTGTTTAGATTATGTTCAAGTGCATTTCCCCACTGTATACAGGCAGGTTTTGTCTGCGAATATAGACGAGCTGCCTTAATAATTTGATCTTCTGGAATCCATGTGAGTTCAGAGACTTTTCGAAGTGGATAATTTTTAAGATGTTCTTCGAGTTTCAAAAACCCTTTTGTCCAGTTTTCTACAAAGCCCTTTTCGTAGATTCCTTCATCTATAATTACCTTTAATAAACCAAGTGCCAGGACGAGGTCGCTTCCAGGTCTTGGTCTGAGCCAGATATCTGCCCTCGCAGCAACTCCTGACTTTCGCGGGTCAATGACAATCAATTTTGATCCACGCTTCAGGGCATTTTGCAACTGGGAGCTGATAATACCCTCTTCATTTGTTTGAAACAGGTTGCTTCCCCAGACAACAACACAGGAGGGAGGGTAATCATAATCTGGCACAGGGAAGAATCCACATGTTATGATAGATGCAGTTTCACGAGGCATATGACAGACATGTCCAGGGGTTGCAATGTTTGGAATATGGAGGAGGTTTGCGAGCCTGAGTAATAAGAAGAGTTCCAATCCTTTGGGTGTCCCTTGAGCAAAGGATATTGACTCTGGCCCATCACTTTTTATTATTTCATCAATATTTTTTACTATTATCTCCAATGCTTCATCCCATGAGATTCTCTCCCATTTCCCTTCTCCTCTTTCCCCTTTCCTCTTTAGAGGAAATAGGATACGTTCAGGGTGATTTAGCCTCTCAATCTGTGCATAACCTTTAGCACAGAGGGTGCCTCTATTTAGAGGAGAATCCGGGTCGGGTTCAACTTTTATAATCCTCCCACCTTCTACGTGAACCAAAATCCCACACCCACCATGATCCATTCTTGCACAAAATGTCTTTATAACCATCTCTATCCCCTTTCTATACTCTAAACTTTAATAACATTCAGGAAGGTTAATTACAAGCAATTTTTAATTGAGGCATGGAAAGGCCTCAAACCTACTAAGTCTTTCGAGGACTTTTTCAGAACTCTATATTTTTAGAGGTCTCTGAAAAGGTATTTAAAACTAATCATATAGATAAGAGGGATTTAAGGGGTCGAGGGGTCAAGGATTCAAGGGGAATACTTAAAAATTATTGAAATTTCTTTGCAACCTAAAGCTTCAAGCCTCCTTGTAATTTCTCTATAGTTCATTGCTCTGCAATAATTAAAGTATAAAATAAATGACATCTTGAATGATGGTTCGGCAAGCCTACGAGAAATTAAATGAATCACAAACGTAGGGCAAGGGCTTGTCCCTTGTCGTATTTGGTTTCATTTCTTATGTCGAATTACGACATAGTCTCTTCGGGGGAGAGGGAATGGTGAGGGGGAATTGCTTGACATCAATTGAAATTGGGGTTTTAATTATTCATAATTTTAAAAGAGATAAAGATACTATGCTAAGGATTTCGGCATTACTTCTTGGTGCTGGAGAGTCAAAAAGGATGGGGTTTGATAAACTCACTCTTCCCTGGAGAGGAAAAACGGTCTTTGAATACTGTCTTGATAACCTGCTTAGGTCGGATGTAAAAGAGGTTATAGTGGTTATAAATAATAAAGGGAAATCAGAATCCATTATGGCAAAGGGACCAAAAGTCAAAATTACAATCAATCCGGATTTTAAGGAAGGAATGAGTTCTTCTATAAGAAGAGGGCTTAAGAGGATTGATAGAAGAAGTCATGGAATCCTTATTGCATTGGGTGACCAGCCATTGCTCAAAACAAGGACTATTAATTCCTTGATTCATGCCTTCTCATTAAAAGGAGGAGGTATTATCGTTCCCTGTTTCAAGGGGAAGAGAGGAAACCCTGTGATATTTCATCGAAGGTTTGAGAGAGAATTGTTAGGATTAAGGGGAGATACTGGAGGGAGATCTATAGTTGAGAAACATCCTGATGAGGTCACAACTGTTCGGGTGAGATCAGCAGGTATATTGAAGGATATAGATACATGGAAAGATTATAAAAATCTTGTTAAAATGAGAAGGTTATTTTCAAATGGAAAAAATTGTAATAAACTTGGGAGGAGATTAAATGAGGTCGCCTAAGAATCTAAAAGAGGTTGTGGTATTAATCCGTGGAGCAGGTGAGATGGCAAGTGGTGTTGCCCACAGGCTTTACCAATCCCATTTTAAAATCTGTATGCTTGAGATTTCTAAACCACTTGCAGTAAGGAGGGAGGTTTCCTTCTGTGAAGCAATATATGATAGTGAGAAGGAGGTGGAGGGAGTTTTTGCAAAATTTATAATAAGGCCTCAGGAGATAACTTCTGTTTGGGAAGATGGTAAGATTCCTATCCTTATAGACCCTGAAGGAAAGAAGACGAGGAAATTTCTAAAACCTGATGTACTCATCGATGCAATTTTAGCCAAGAAGAATCTCGGGACTCGAATAGATGATGCACCATTGGTCATTGGACTTGGCCCGGGGTTTAAAGCAGGTGAGGATGTCCATGCTGTGATAGAAACAAACCGCGGGCATAATCTTGGAAGAATGATTTTAGATGGAGGAGCAGAGCCTGATACAGGAATTCCAGGAGAGATTGGAGGGTATAGCATTGAGAGAGTCCTCAGGACTATGAAAAACGGTATATTCAAAGCTCAAAAGGCGATTGGTGAGAGGGTAAGTAAAGGGACAGTTGTAGCTGTTGTTGATGATTATCCTGTAATTGCAAAGATTAGCGGAGTGGTAAGGGGATTGATTCGCGATGGGATAGATGTGAAAAAAGGGATGAAAGTAGGAGATATAGATCCAAGAGGAAAAAGGGAACACTGTTTTACCATTTCTGATAAGGCAAGGGCAATTGGGGGCGGTGTATTAGAGGCGATTTTATACTGGTTCAATAAATGATTTATGATAGAGCATAATTTTAATTTATTGCCCTGTGATTTAAAATCATATGGATCCTGAGCAAAAACTAATCTATTCAATTGTTGAAGGCTTTATAAAGGAGAGTAGGAGTGAAGAAGAGACAAAATCTTCACTTGTAAAGGCATTAGGTATAGGAGAGAGAGAAGTGGTGAGTTTAACAGGTGCAGGGGGTAAGACGACTCTGATGTTTCGACTCGCACACGATCTTCTTGGTGAAGGGAAGAGGGTAATTACCACAACGACAACAAAGATTCTCGAACCAACTCCGGAAGAGAGTCCACACCTTTTTCTGGATACGAGTGAAGAAAAGATTAAGGATTTTGTTTATAGGCAAATTGATCAATACAGGCATATTACAATAGCGAAGGAGAGGCTTGAATCAGGGAAATTGAAAGGAGTCTCTCCAGGGCTTATTGAGGAACTATGGAGCCTTCCTATAATAGATGAAATGATTATTGAGGCAGATGGTTCTGCAAGGAGACCGATAAAAGCTCCGAGGGAGGGAGAACCTGTCATTCCATCCAATACAACAATAGTTGTTGCCATACTTGGACTGGATGGTTTGGGCAAGGAGCTTAACGATGAAAATGTATTTCAAGCAGAACGGGTCTCAAAAATAACAGGGATCCCAAAGGGAGAAAGGATAACAGAGGAGGCGATGGCTATACTGTTTACACATCCATATGGTATCTTCAAGGGGGCACCTTCATCGGCGAGGTTAATAGCCTTTATCAATAAGTCGGATATTCGGGATGGCATCTCTTCTGGGTTGAGGGTTGCAGAGAGGATTCTTCATAGGAAACATCCTCAGATTGAAAGGATTGTCTTAGGTCAGGTAAAGTTAGTTCCTCCCATCCTAAGGGTGATTTTTTCTTAGATACAGCTAATTTGATTTCAGATATTGGATAGAAAAAATGGAGAAATTAAAAATATTTTTTTGTTTCTTAATATTATTATTGATCATAGTTGTTAATCAAGTCTGTTATTCAGAGGAGGATTACCTACGTTATTTTCTATCAAAGGTCTCCTCAGGTACAGAGGAGCTTTCAAAGAAAGAGAGGATAGATTTATTAAATCAGATAAACCTTCTACTTGGAAAGGTCCAGAAAATAAATACGAAACTTATCAGTGCCATTCAGAGCGGTGAGTTGGGGATAAAGTATCAGGAGGGAAGGCTCTGGATGTCTAAACTTGAGTCAGATAGTAAATCAATTGAGATAGGGATAGAGCAAATCGTATTGCTGAAAGAAAAGCCTGATCAAATTCAACAAGCGATCAAGCTCTACAAATCCTTGAGAGATATTTCTTCAAATTTCAGTCACTATAATAATATTCCTTCCTTTTCAGGTTTTGTGGGAGACGTTGCACCCGAAATCGGATTATGGGTGGATCCGATATTTTACAAGCTCTATCTCCTCCCACTTGCTCGATTAAAAGATATCAGCCCTGAGACTCCTCAAAAAGAGAGAAAGACTCTCCCAAAAGGGAAGAGACCTTAGGGGTTACGAGATTAGTTCACTTTACAATATTCGGAGGGATAATTAAAATATAAGTTGTATAGATACTTTACTCTGAATTTAGTAAATAATTACCTCGAAAATAATAGTGGTTGGTTTGAAGGTTAGGGCTAAGAAGCCAGTTTCGTTTATAGGTTAGGCAATTGGTCTTTCTACTACAGGTGGATCGGCCTCTGGTGGAAAAAATTCCTTCACCTATTCACTTTGCCTAAACCGGCTTCCTAATCTTTACCTTAACCTGAATATTTTCATTATTCGTGAGAGGCCAATTGGCCATGACAATTACTCAGAATTAAAATAATTTAGGTGAGGTGATGGTAATGGAAGATATTTATGATGAGATCGTCAAGGCACTCGAAAGAAAGGAGAAACTTGCTCTTGCTACGCTGATCACACGAATAGGTTCTGCTCCGAGAGCAGCAGGAGCCAAATATCTTGTCAAGGCAGATGGCACTTCCCTGGGCTCTATAGGAGGGGGTTGTGTTGAGGCAGAGGTATGGCAGGGGGCTCAAGAGGTTATAGAAAAAGGGGAGGGAGGTCTGCTCCATTTCAGGTTGACGGCTGAACAGTTAGCAGAGGGAGGGCTTATTTGTGGAGGTAATATTGATATCTTCCTTGAGCCTCTTAGTGAAGATTTTTTAAATCTCTATAAAGAGGTGGTAAAGATCAAACAGAAGGGAGGATCAGCCATCCTCGCAACCATAATCTCCATTGATGGTGCCTTTCCCAGAAATGAAGGCAAAAAGATGCTATTGAAGAAATCAGGAGAAAAGATAGGTTCTTTGTTCATAGGAGATGAGTTGGATAAAGAGATTCTAATTAAAGGTGATGGATTGCTGAAGAGCAATAAACCTGAGGTGATAATTTTCGACACAAAAAGAGAGGGTCAACCATTCACTCAGATAGAGGTTCTATTAGAACCAATATTTTCTGAACCCACTGTATATATATTTGGGGCAGGCCATATCTCTCAACAATTGGCCCCCCTTGCCAAGAAGGTCAATTTCAAGGTTATCGTTATTGACGATAGAGAGATGTTTGCCAATAGAGATCGCTTTCCTGAGGCTGATGAGTTAATCGTTTCAGAATTTGAGAGATGTTTTGATAAACTCGATATCGACCAGTCAAGCTATATCGTCATTGTCACAAGAGGTCATCTCTATGATGGTTTTGTTCTCGAACAGGCCATAAAGACAGATGCTCGATATATTGGAATGATTGGTTCAAAGAATAAGATTCGAATCCTTTTTAAGAATTTGATTGAGAAGGGGATTCCAAAGGAGGTCCTTGATCGAGTCCATGCCCCAATAGGGCTTGATATAAATTCTGAAACCCCGGAAGAGATAGCGGTGAGTATTGTGGCAGAGTTGATTAAGGTAAGGGGTGAGAAGAGGAGCTGAACATAAGGTAATTTAAGAAAGTATAAAGATATGGAGAAGAAGGTTATTTTAATTGTTGAGGATGACCCAACGGTCGGAGAGAGCCTGAGCCTTCTATTGAAAAAGAAGGGATACGAAATCCTTCTGGCATCTCATGGGAAAGAGGGACTTCATCTTTTTCGTCAGGAGATTGTCGATTTAGTGATTACAGATCTCGTCATGCCAAAGATGGACGGGATCGAGCTTTTGGAAAATATTAAGGGACTTCGACCAGAGACAGAGGTTATTGTGATATCAGCCCAGGGGACGATTGAGAAGGCTGTGCAGGCTATGAAACTCGGAGCCTTCGACTTTATAGAAAAGCCAATCAATCCGAGGGTTATATCCCTTCTGGTAGAGAGGGCTTTAGAAAAACAGACTCTCATCCTTCAAAACAGGGATCTCCGTTTGAGGCTGGAGGATAAGTTTCACCTGAAAAATATTGTTGGAAGAAGTGAGAAGATGGTAAAGATATTTGAGCTCATACGCCATATTGCACCTTATGATAGTTCTGTTCTTATTACTGGTGAGAGCGGAACAGGTAAGGAGCTGATTGCTAATGCAATCCATTACAGCAGTCCGCGGGCATCGAGGTCATTTATCAAGGTAAGCTGTGCCTCTTTGAGTGAGGGGATTATTGAGAGCGAACTCTTTGGCCATGAGAAGGGTGCATTTACAGGTGCAATTACCTCGAGGAAGGGTCGTTTTGAAATGGCTCATCAGGGAACCCTATTTTTGGATGAAGTGGAAGATATCCCTCCCTCTACTCAGATCAAACTGCTGAGGGTCCTTCAGGAGGGGGAGTTCGAGAGGGTTGGTGGAAATAGGACAATAAAGGTTGATATCAGAATAATTGCTGCGAGCAATCGTGATCTTCAGGAGGCTGTAAAAAGAGGGACATTTCGTGAAGACCTTTATTATAGATTAAATGTGGTCAATATTAAACTTCCTCCCTTGAGGGAAAGAAAAGAGGACATACCATTTTTGGTCAATTTTTTTATCGAGAAATTCAATAAAAAATATCAGATGAAAGTCAAGGGGATATCCCAGAGAGCCTTGAATCTCCTGATGGATTATAAGTGGAGCGGAAACGTCAGGGAATTAGAAAACACAATTGAATCTGCATTGGTGGTAAATAACCCAGATGTTCTGGATATCCAGCACCTGCCTCAGGAAATCAGGGATTTTAAGGAGAGACCCGAGTTAATTTTTCTGAAGATAGGGACGAAACTTGAGGAAGTGGAAAGAGAGATGATCCTTCAAACCTTAAAGGCAACCAATGGGAATAAACTCAGGGCAGCAAAATTACTTGGAATAAATGTTCGGACGATTCACCGTAAGATTGAGGAGATTGGAAGGACATCTTCTGGGTAAATGATTGAATAGATTCTAAGTATGGCAAAAAGTCACTTAAAAAAAAATATATTGCTATTGTAACGACTTTTTGTCATACTTATTAAAAATTATTAATGACAAATTTTCTATTTTTTTCCCATATCTTGTTTTTTAAAAAATTGAGCATAAGAAAGATGAAAATTAACTTATTAATATTACTAATCTTTTAATTGAGTCTCTTTTCTGTTTATATTAAAAGATTGGCATGAAATTTGATTATAAAATAGTTTCGTGAAGGAGAAAATTAAACGGGCATTTATTATTGATAAAGATGAATTTGTTCGTTTAAGTCTCAAGAAGATTTTACATAAATATGGTTTTCAAGTTGAAGAGGTTGATGACATTTCAGATCTTGAAAAAAGAAACAGGGAGATAAAGAAAGGGATGATACTGGCTGATCTGGATATTGAGACTATAGAAAAGTGGCTCCCTTTTCTTAAGAGATGGAATGAACGTCTGATACTGATGAGTCCTCTGGTCAATGATCAGCTAATAGGACTTTTGAAGGGGTCAGGTATTAATAGAATCATAAAAAAACCTGTGGAACCGGAGTTATTGAAAGGGGTAATAAAGAAGATTCCATTTCCTGATAGGGCAAAGGATATTCAATTATCAAGGAAGAAAATAGGTTCGTGATTCAATTAGAAAGGAGGTGAAGGCTCATGAGAAAGTGGATTTTTCTATTGCTTGGTTTGGTGTTGATTGTAAATTTCACAATTACAGGCATTGGGTGCAAAGGCAAGGCTCCGGAGCAGCCTGCTGTCAAAGAGGAGGCAAAACCAGCTGAGGCACCTGCACCAGCTCCAGCTCCTGCACCTGCACCAGAGAAACCTGCGGAGAAGCCTGCAGAAGCACCAAAGAAATAGAAATTTATTTCAGTGGCGCCTTTTAAATGTTCTTGAGAGGCGCCAACAGGATTTTTAATTCAGAGGAGGAGATTAAAAAATTCTTTTTCACAGACATAGAAAAAAGAAGAAAAAGTGCATGCTTGCCTTCGAGGAAGAAGGAGATTGCCTTTATCTTTTTGGAATTAGATAGAGGAGGTATCTTATGATATCTCCTTTTTTATTTCCAAAGGTGGTTTTGCCTTTTGGGGCGCAGGGATGCAGGAAGGAGTGAATATGGAGCTTGCTACAGAGCCTAACTTATCTTTCCCTTTAAGGGCAATAAGAAGGGCTTCACAACTTTCATTGTTTCAATTTTCAGAGGAACTGCAAAAGGTTGAAGAACACAAAGAGACAATCCATCCTTTTTGGAAGGGGATATCCGAGAGGGAATGGAATGATTGGAGATGGCAACTGAGACATCGGGTCACTTCCCTTGATCAACTCAGTGAAATCCTTAATCTGGTTCCAGAGGAGATCGAAGGTATTAAATATTCCAGAGGGAGATTGGCATTGGCTGTAACTCCTTATTTTGTGAGCCTAATGGATCCACTGAATCCTAATTGTCCAATAAGAAGGCAGGCCATACCGAGGATCGAGGAGTGCCATCTTTCAAAAAATGATATGGTCGATCCATGTGGGGAGGATAAAGACTCTCCTGTCCCAGGCCTTGTCCATCGTTACCCTGATAGGGTTCTATTAATCGTTACTGACCAGTGTGCAACCTATTGTAGATATTGTACGAGGAGAAGATTGGTGGGAAGTCATGAGAAGGCCATTACTGAGGGGAATTTTGAAGAGGTCCTGAAGTATTTAAAGGGTCATAAGAAGGTTCGTGATGTCTTGCTTTCGGGCGGAGACCCGCTTCTCTTAGAGAATGAGAGGCTTGAAGAGATACTCAGCCGCTTAAGGGCAATTTCACATATAGAAATTCTTCGAATTGGCACAAGGGTACCGGTTACCCTTCCCCAGAGGATAACAGGAGGATTGATTAGGATGTTAAAAAGGTATCACCCCCTTATGATCTCCATCCATTTTACTCATCCGAAAGAGATTACAGAGTTGGTCAGAAAGGCTTGTAATGATCTGGCTGATGGTGGGATACCTCTGGGGAGTCAAACAGTCCTTCTCAAGGGTATCAATGATAAGCCACAGATTATGAAGAAGTTGGTTCAGGAGCTTCTTAAAATACGTGTAAGGCCCTATTATATCTATCAATGTGACCTGGCAATGGGGACAGAACATTTCCGAACATCTATTGCAACAGGAGTCCAGATCATAGAGAAGCTGCGAGGGCATACAACAGGCTACGCGGTTCCAACTTATGTAGTTGATGCACCAGGTGGAGGCGGGAAGATACCTGTTGAGCCTGTATACTTAGTTTCCAGAGGTAAGGGAAAGGTTGTTTTAAGAAATTATGAGGGAAAGATTTACGAATATCCGGAACCAAATATCATTGAATTTAAAAAGAACAAATCAGGCGGTGAAGAAAAGGTTGTTCAGAAGAAGGTGATGGCCTAACTGAATAAATTATTAGTGGACCATAAGTAGAATAAATATGGGAGGGCCTGTTTTGAAGGTGGCAATCTTATATAATCTTCTCGAAAGGCTTGAGAGAGGGGAAAAAAAGGACATCCTCTCAGAAGAGGCAATCCTTGATGAGATGATGGCAGTAGAGGATGCCATTGAGGCCCTTGGATACCAATCTTTTGTGATGGCAATTAAAGATGATATATATCCTGTAATCCACTGGCTCAAAGAGATTCAACCTGATGTAGTTTTCAATCTATGCGAGAGTATATACGGAAACTCAAGCTTTGAAATGAATATCCCTGCCCTATTAGATCTTTTCAGAATCCCCTATACTGGTTCTCCCCCGCTTACCCTGGGATTATGTCAGGACAAAGGGAAGGTAAAGGATATCCTCATGTCTCAAGGGATCCTGACACCAAGATACAAAATTTTTAATAAAGGGGCTGATACAATCCAGGGAAAGTTTTTTCCTGTGATTGTCAAGCCCCTCCACGAAGATGGAAGCCTCGGTATATCAAAGGAGAGTGTTGTTTTTGATGACCAGGCACTGAATAGACAGGTTCAGTACATTATAGAAAAATATCATCAACCTGCCCTTGTAGAGGAATTTATTGATGGAAGGGAGTTGAATGTGAGTCTGATGGAGACCGATGGTAGAATTATGGTTCTTCCTATCTCCGAGATTGACTACTCAGAATTTCCGGAGAGGTTTCCAAAGATCTGCGGATACGAAGCCAAATGGCTTCCTGAGAGTATTGAATATCAGAAATCAAAACCCGTATGCCCTGCTCCATTGGATTGGGTGACGAAAAAGAAGGTTGAAAATATGGCCATAAAGGTCTTTAAATTGTTTGGGTGTCAGGACTATGCGAGGGTAGATATGCGAATTGATCAGAATGGGAAGATCTATATTCTTGAGGTCAATCCAAATCCTGACATATCACCTCAATCCGGTTTGGCAAGATCTATCAGGGCCCAGGGTATGGCCTATGAAGATTTTATTAGATGTGTTCTGGAGAAGGCCCTTAAGAGAAGACCATCCTGAGTTGAGCTTACTTTTGGGAACATTTAATCCCAAATAGATTCAAATCAAAAAGAGAGCTCTGAAAAAGACCTTAAAAGACTGGGGAGGTAGGGTTCCAAACCCTTCGAATGCGGACATTTAGAAGTTAAATTGCTTACAATCGCTTAAAAGAAAATCAGGCATTTTCAGGGTATT
>JBBITW010000107.1:0-12245 GCA_037440525.1 Deltaproteobacteria bacterium | reverse complement strand
AGGGTTTGAATTCTATAGATTCCTCGCTTCGCTCGGAATGACAGAGAAAGGAGACCCGGAATGACAGAGAAAGGAGACTCGGAATGACAAACATGGCATACACCTCATTGCGACACAGTCTCATTGGGGAGAGGAAAAGGTGAGGGGGAATAGTGGGTTATTAAAGAAATGTTAAGAGGTTCAAATTTTTATTGCATTTTTTTATATTAAATTTATAATGATATAAAATGGTTAAACTTAAAGATTCTGCTTTTTAAGAAGATGAGAATCTTAGTTATTGAAGACGAAAAGAAAGTAGCCAATTTCATTAAAAAGGGATTGGAGGAAGAACATTATGCTGTTGACACGGTGTTTGACGGAGAGATGGGCCTCTATATGGCTGAAAATAATGAATATGATTTAATAGTTCTGGACCTAATGATTCCAAAGATCGATGGATTGGAAGTATTAAAAACGATAAGAAGAAAAGGCAGTAATGTCCCAATCCTCGTCCTTACTGCAAAGGATTCGGTGGAGGATATTGTCAAGGGACTTGATTCAGGATGTGATGACTATCTTACGAAACCATTTGAATTTTTGGAATTCTTAGCCCGAATACGAGCCTTACTCCGGCGCGAAAGAACAGAAAAGGAACCACTGCTAAAGATTGCGGACCTGACCCTATCACCTGTTACCCATAAAGTAACAAGAGGCGGTAAAGAGATAGAGCTTACAAGTAAGGAGTATGCCCTCCTCGAATATTTTATGAGAAATCCCGATAAGGTTCTCACGAGGACGATGATTTCGGAGCATGTATGGGATTATCACTTCGATTCCATGACAAATGTAATAGATGTTTATGTCAATTATCTTCGTAAAAAGATTGATAAAGGATTCGAACCAAAGCTTATTCATACCCTTCGAGGGGTGGGTTACATACTTTCTGCCAATAGAAAGTAAAAGGAAAAAATAGATGCATTTCCGAAGCCTTCGATTCAAACTTACTTTATGGTATGTTCTTATCTTAGGGATCTTGTTGTTTTCCTTTAGCACCTTCTTATATTTTACACTTTCAAAAAGTCTGCATCGAGATGTAGACAATAAATTGAGATCACTTGCAGAATTTATGGCTTCAGAATCCATCTCCCCACTCTCTAAATTTGGTTTTGGTAATATTGATCAGGCCCTTGAAAAATCGATGAATCTAAAACCCATAGGGAAATTTATTCAGGTTCTTGATGAATCAGGTAGAATTGGTCGTAAATCTGATAACCTAAGAAATATAGAACTACCTATAAGTCTCAATACCCTAAAGAAGGCATCGAGAGGCATTATCACCTATGAAACAAATCGATCCCTGGGAAATACTCCATTGAGGATTATTACATACCCTGTTGTTGAGGATAATCGGGTAACAAAGATTATTCAAATTGCCTCATCCCTTGAAGAAGTGGAGGATGCCCTTAATACTCTATTAATCATCCTTATCATCACAGTGCCATTTGCCCTTCTGGTTGCAAGCCTCGGTGGTCAATTCCTTGCTAATAAGGCACTTAAGCCTGTAGATAGCATTACCCAAACAGCTCGAATGATTACCTCTCAAAATCTGAATCAAAGGATTAAACCATTAAAGGTAAAGGATGAAATTTCGAGACTGATTGAAACCTTCAATGAAATGATTGCACGACTTGATCAATCATTTCGTCAAATTAAACAATTTACAACAGATGCCTCACATGAGCTAAAGACTCCTCTTACCATTCTCAAAGGGGAGGTTGAAGTTACTCTTCGAAAGGAAAGAGAGGCATCTGAGTATAAACAGGTATTAAAAAGCAACTTAGAAGAGATTGACCGAATGTCGAAAATTGTAGATGATCTACTGTTACTATCAAAGGCCGATATTGGAGAAATTAAATTAAAAAAGGAAGAAATAAATATAACAGAAGTTATTAAAGAGGTTGTTTCACAAACCTATATCCTTGCCCGGAATAAAAATATTAAAATTGAGACTTCAAACCATAACGAAGATATCCATATATTGGGCGATTCTATACGAATAAGGGAATTGTTTCTAAATTTAATCGAAAATGGAATTAAATATACTGAAGAAGGAGGTTATATAAATATTACCCTGGAAAAAGATCTTTCTCCCGGTGATCAAAAATTTACTGCTCCAATGCAAAAAGAAAGTGGAGGATTTGTAAAGATTACAGTTTCAGATAATGGTATCGGGATTGCAAAAGAGGATCAGGAGAGGATATTTGATCGGTTCTTCAGGGTTGATAAGGCAAGATCAAGAGACCAGGGGGGAAGCGGTCTCGGGCTTAGTATATGTAAATGGATAGTTGAAGCACATCAAGGCGAAATTAAAGTAGAAAGTGAATTGGGTAAGGGAAGTGCGTTTATAGTAAAATTACCAATTCTTTCTACCCAAGGAGATAATTCTAATCTAAATTGAGCGATTCAAGATTGTCATTGCGAGGCAATCTTTACTAAATTGTCATTCCGAGCGAAGCGAGGAATCTATTAGATTTCCACGCCCTTTGAGCTCACAATGACTGGAAGATATCCACTAAAAGTGGATCCGTCTTTTGCGGAAAACCTATTTGTAAAAAAATCGCTCAATTTAGGTTATATTTAATAATTGACAATATATTGAAGATTTTTAAAAAAATATGGTAAAATTTTTACCATTAATGGACAATTTTTTACAAGTTGAGTACATATTTGAATATATCTTCCTAAGTCGCTCAATTGAAAAAAGATATTAAAATCTTTTAAATTATATAATTTTTATGATAAAATTATTTTATTCTTAAATGACGAAATTTGGCACTTATTTTGCTTATATTAATTAGGCTTGACAAAAATTGTTATTATTAATATTTTAATAATTAATCGGAGAAAAAGAATTGATTGAGCGTCTGGCAGAGCTGCTTGTAAAAAGAAATTATATTACTCCTGAACAATTAAAAAAGGTCCAGGAAGAACAGAAACTCAAAGGTGGAAGGGTCGAATCACACCTTGTCCGATTGGGCTACATTAAAGAAGATGATTTATTATCATTCTTAAGTGCACAATATAGAGTCCCTTCTGTCAAACTTTCAAAAATAGAGATCAATCCAAATGTTATCAAATTGATCCCTTCAAGTATTGCAAAAAAATATTTTATCATCCCAGTAAATAGAGTTGGCCCAAAATTAACCCTTGCTATGGCTGATCCGAGCAATATCATCGTCATAGATGAGGTCAAATTTATGACAGGTTTCAATGTAGAACCAGTCGTTGCCTCTGAGACTGATATCATCGATGCAATCAAAAAATATTATGGAGGTGGCGGAGATATTGCTGGGTTAGGATCAATCTCTTTTCAACCTGGTGAATACGATTTAGATGAAGAAAGGTTGCCTGCTACGCAAGGGAGTGGGGCAACTGGCGATAACGATACAATCCATGTAGAGGATTTTGATGCACTTGTCCATGGAGCAGTTGATAGTTTAGAGGTTGTCCAGGACCAAACCCAAGAAGACGAAACGAGTGAAATTGAAGGTCCAATCATAAAAATTGTCAATGGGATTTTGATTAAGGCAATAAAGATCGGAGCAAGTGATATACATTTTGAACCATATGAAAAGACATTCAGGGTAAGGTATCGGGTAGATGGGGTGCTAAGGAGGGAGATGACCCTTCCCATCCAGATTAAGAATGCCATTGTATCCCGCCTTAAAATAATGTCAAAGCTCGATATTGCAGAAAGGAGACTCCCTCAGGACGGGAGGATCAAATTAAGGGCTAAGGGAAGGGAGATGGATTTCAGGGTTTCTACAATACCTGTGCTACATGGAGAAAAGGTAGTTTTGCGTCTCCTTGATAAATCTGCTCTACAACTGGATATGACAAAACTTGGATTTGAAGAATCATCCCTTGAGGATTTTAAAAATGCCATCCGAAAACCTGTTGGAATGATTCTGGTTACAGGTCCTACGGGGAGTGGAAAGACCACAACGCTTTATTCTGCACTATCTGAATTGAATAAGGAAACTGAGAATATCATAACAGCAGAAGATCCTGTTGAATATAATTTTATGGGGATCAATCAGGTTCAGATGCACGAAGAGATTGGCCTGACCTTTGCCTCTTCTCTTCGTTCTTTCCTCCGTCAGGACCCTGACATCATCATGGTTGGAGAGATCAGAGACTTTGAAACCGCCCAGATTGCAGTTCAGGCAGCACTTACGGGCCATCTCGTTTTAAGCACCGTGCATACAAATGATGCCCCAGGCACAATTACCAGGCTCATTGACATGGGGATTGAACCATTTCTTATCACCTCTGCAGTTATCCTTATACTGGCCCAGAGATTGGTTCGAAAGATATGCGTAGATTGTAAGGAGCCTGTTAAAGTCCATCCACAACTTCTGATCGACTTAGGTGTTTCGCCAGATGAGGTGAAGTCATTTCAAACCTTCAGGGGGAAAGGTTGCCCGATTTGCAATAATACTGGATATAAAGGTCGAATCGGTCTTTATGAGGTGATGCCCATGAAGGAGGAGATAAAAGAGCTGGTTCTTGCCCGTGCCTCAACCTCTGAGATTAAAAAGGAGGCCATTCGCTTGGGGATGAAGACGTTAAGAATGAGTGGGATACATAAGATAAAAGAAGGATTGACAACTATAGAAGAGGTCCTACGATCCACAATGGAAGATCGATAAGGACTCAGAGAGGAAAAGAGATGATTGAGCTACAAAAACTTCTTGAAACAATGATAGAAAAGAAGGCCTCTGACCTTCATATCACCACAGGGGCCCCACCTCAATTCAGGATCGATGGGAGATTGACGAGTTTTGATTCCACAATCCTGACTGCTCCTGATACAAAAAGGCTTTGTTATAGTGTCCTAACAGATGCCCAGCGCCATAGGTTTGAAGAGGAGAATGAACTGGACTTCTCTTTTGGTATAAAAGGGCTGAGCCGATTTCGAGGTAATATATATATGCAGAGAGGAGCGGTGGCAGGTGCCTTCAGGGCCATCTCTTTTGATATCTTAAACTTTTCTGAACTCGGAATCCCCCCTATTGTAAATGAGTTGATTAAGAAACCAAAAGGGCTCGTTCTGGTCACAGGACCCACAGGAATGGGTAAGTCAACAACACTTGCGGCCATGATAGATAAAATTAATAATGAGCGAAGCTCACACATCATTACCATCGAGGACCCGATTGAATACCTCCATCGCCACAAACACTGTATTGTCAATCAGAGGGAGGTTAATTCAGATACGAAAAGTTTTGGTGCAGCCCTTCGACACATCCTCCGCCAGGATCCTGACATCATTCTCATTGGTGAAATGAGAGACCTTGAGACGATTGAGGCAGCACTTCTTACTGCCGAGACAGGACATCTAACCTTTGCCACACTCCACACTAATAGTGCAGTTGAGACAATAAATCGGATCATTGATGTCTTCCCCCCTCATCAGCAGCAACAGGTGCGGACTCAACTCTCCTTTGTTCTCGAAGGTATCCTTGCCCAACAATTAATTCCTAAGATAGGAGGAAAGGGTCGTGTATTAGCCATGGAGGTGATGATCCCCAACCCTGCAATAAGGAATCTCATAAGGGAGGATAAGATACAGCAGATATATTCGCTAATGCAGGTGGGACAGGCAAAGTTTGGAATGCAAACGATGAACCAGGCCCTCCTATCCCTTGTTGAACGACGTCTCATCTCTGTTGAAGATGCAATGGAGAGAAGCCACAACCTCGATGAATTCAGGCAGATGCTCACAACCTCGAACATACTCGCACAAAAAAGAGAAAGGCAGATAAAAACAGCTTAATATAATTGGATGAGGTAAAATATGGCGGTCTATAAATGGGAAGGCAAGACACTTAAGGGATTGATTAAAAAAGGGGAAATGGAAGCTCCAAGCGAATCAGCCCTCCGAATCCATTTACGACAACAGAGTATTATCCCTACTAAAATTCTTCCAAAGGGTAGAGAGATCAGAATCTCCCTTCCCTTTGGAAAGAAGGTGAAGCAACGATCAGTGGCTGTTTTTACTCGCCAGCTTGCCACCATGATAGATGCAGGACTGCCTCTTGTTCAATCCCTCGATGCCCTTGCCTCTCAACAGGAAAGCAAGGTATTTAAAGAGATTATACAGAAGATAAGGGAAGATGTTGAAGGGGGTTCAACATTTGCAGGGGCATTAAAGAAACATCCCTCAGCATTTAATGAGCTCTATACAAATCTTGTAGTTGCAGGAGAAGAAGGTGGAATATTAGATAATATCTTAAATCGTCTGGCAAACTATATTGAAAAGGCAGAGGCACTAAAGAAGAAGGTGAAGTCAGCCCTACTCTACCCTGGTATCATTGTAAGTGTTGCAGTGATTGTAGTTATTATTCTGATGGTCTTTGTTATCCCTGTATTCGAGCAGATATTTAGTGCCGCAGGTCAAACACTTCCCCTTCCTACATTGATCGTCCTTACTGTGAGCAAATTAATAAAGAAATTTTTTATAATTATTATACCTGCACTTATTTTTCTTGGTTATCTACTGAAGAGGTTCTACCGAACAAATCCAGGTAAAACACTGGTAGATAAACTATTGCTGAAGCTTCCTGTCTTTGGCCTTCTGTTGAAAAAGATTTCTGTAGCCCGATTTGCCCGAACCTTGGGGACACTTGTAAGCAGTGGGGTCCCGATTCTGGATGGATTAAATATTGTATCAAAGACTGCTGGAAATAGGACTATTGAAACAGCCATCCTTGAGGCAAGATCAAGCATCCGAGAGGGTGAAACCATTGCAGGTCCTCTGAATCGTAGTGGGGTCTTCCCACCAATGGTTATCCAGATGATCTCTGTTGGTGAATCCACAGGAGCATTAGACTCAATGTTAGGTAAGATAGCAGACTTCTATGAGGAAGAAGTAGATGTGGCTGTTGCAGGTCTAACATCTCTTCTTGAGCCTTTCCTTATGATCTTTTTGGGAGTGGTAATAGGTAGCGTAATAGTATCGATGTATCTACCAATCTTCCAGATGGCTTCAGCAATTCAGTAATTCTCTCTCTCAGATGAGCCGGAGGCAAAGGGTAATGGATTATTATCTTTCACCTGATACCCATCAAAAGGTATTTAAAAATTTGAAGACTTTGATGTTAAGCCGAATCATCATCCTTACCCTCCTACTCGCCATCACCTTCATTTTCCAGCTCTCGGAGGAAAAATATTTTTTCGTGCCAATGACAAACCAATTCTACTATTTCGTCATCCTCCTTTATATGGCTTCCATAATATATACCTTCCTCTTAAAAAGGATAAAGAACCTTCATCGGTTTGCATTTTTCCAAATTATTATTGACCATTTCTTTATAACAGGCCTCGTCTATTTTACCGGAGGAAAGGAGAGCTATTTCCCTATCGTCTATTTCTTCTCAATTATCGGAGGAAGTATCATATTCCATAGAAGAGGTGCCCTCTTCTTTGCCTCTCTTTCATCCCTTCTCTATGGTCTTCTCCTGATGCTTCAACTCTACAACTTTATAAAACCACTGGGCCAGACATCCCTATTTGAAGCAAGCCAGATATTTTACTCATTAATCCTCTACATGCTCTCCTTTTATGTTGTTGGCCTCTTAAGTGGGACCATTTCAGAAGAGCTAAGGAGAAAGAAGAGGGAACTTCTGCAGAAACAGGTCGATTATAATCAACTGGAGACTTTTAACCGAAATATCATTCAGAGTCTCGACAGTGGTCTCCTCACAATAGATCTCAACGGGAGAATAAACTTCCTTAATCGAACTGCCATGAAGATCATAAACCGAAGTGAGGAGGAATTGAAGGGGTCCTCAATATATGAGCTATTCCCCAAAATAGATAAGATGATCGAAGAGATAAAAAGGAAGTCTCCCAGCAATCTTTTGGATTACCAGGATTACCAGCGTTCTGAAACAGTTTTAACTGACAAGGATGGGAAAAAGACTTACCTCGGTTTTTCCATCTCTCCACTTACAGGCCCTGAAGGGTCACTAATAGGCCATACCTTGATCTTCCAAGATATAACAAAATTCAAGGAGATGGAGGAACAGATGAAGCGGTTTGATAAGATGGCTGCCATTGGATCTCTCGCCGCTGGAATTGCACATGAGATAAGAAATCCCCTTGCATCTCTGAGTGGTTCTATACAATTACTCAAATCAGAGCTCACGCTGGACCAATCCCAGGAGCATCTCATGGAGATTACCCTCAGGGAATCTGAAAGGCTCAATGCACTGATAAATGACTTTCTCCTCTTTGCATCTCCCCCACAGACAAATCGAATACTCTACAGTATAGGAAAGATTCTTGATGAGACCATAGAGCTATTTATTCATTCCCCGTCTTTCCGCGATGGAATCCAAATCACTCGAACAGGTCTAAAGGAAGATTTAGAGATAATGATCGATCCTGACCAGATAAAACAGGTCTTCTGGAATCTTCTTATCAATGCCTCACAATCCATGTCCAATGGAGGAAGAATTCTCGTCCACATAGAAAAGGAAAAAGGGACATATGCAAGGAACCTCCATATGAAGGATAGAAGGCCAAGGGAGTGGATAAAGATTTCTATTACCGATTCGGGTAGTGGAATCTCTCCTCAGGATAAGGAAAAGATATTTGAGCCTTTTTTTACTACAAAGGAAGGTGGAACAGGTCTTGGCCTTTCCATTGTCCATAAGATTGTTGAGAATCACCATGGGATGATTAAGGTGGAAAGTGAACAGGAAAAAGGTTCCACCTTCAGCATCCTTTTGCCGATATAATAACACCTGATTTCAGAATTTAGAGGAAGTGAAATGTTTGAAGACAAGATATTAGTTGCCGATGATGAAAAGAGTATGAGGGAATTTTTAGAAATTATGCTCAAAAAAGAGGGCTATAAAGTCTCATTGGCCTCCAATGGTGAAGATGTTCTGAAAATCATCGAAAGGGATATCTTTGATCTTGTCCTTCTCGATATCCGTATGCCAAAACTTGATGGGATATCTGCACTAAAAAGGATAAAGGCTGTCTCTCCCGAAACCATTGTTATTATGATTACTGCCTATGCCTCAACCGATACTGCAATCAAGGCTATGAAAGAAGGGGCCTATGATTATATTACAAAACCTTTTAAGGTAGATGAGATAAAGCTGATTATAAAGAATGCACTTGAGAAGAAAAATCTTCAGAGGGAAAATACGATTCTTCGGCAGGTGGTGCGGGAACGCTTCGGTTTTGAGAATATTGTTGGACAAAGTCCAAAAATGTTAGAGATTTACGATTTAATGGAAAAGGTAGCCCCTACAAAAACAAATATCCTCATATGTGGTGAAAGTGGAACAGGCAAGGAGCTTGTGGCAAAGGCAATTCACTACAACAGTCCGAGGAAGGACAAACCCTTCGTTACCCTCAATTGCGGGGCGATCCCTGAATCCTTAATAGAGAGCGAACTCTTTGGACATATGAAAGGTGCCTTCACTGATGCAATAACAACAAAGAAGGGGCTCTTTGAGGTCGCTGATGAAGGGACAATATTTTTGGATGAAATAAGTGAACTCCCAATTATGATGCAAGTTAAATTGCTACGTGTCCTGCAGGATAAAGAATTTAAGAGGGTAGGAGGAACAGAAGACATCAAAGTGGATGTGCGAATCATTTCGGCAACAAATAAGGACTTAGAGGGAGAGGTATCGGAGAAGCGATTCAGGGAGGATCTCTTTTACCGATTAAATGTCATCCAGATCAAACTTCCCCCTTTGAGAGAGAGAAAGGAAGATATTCCACTTCTGGCCATGCACTTTTTAAAGAGGTTCTCAGTAGAATTAAATAAAAATATTTCCTCCATCTCTTCAGGTGCCCTACGCCTACTGCTTAATTATGATTATCCAGGCAACGTAAGGGAGCTACAGAATATTATTGAGAGGGCAGTGGCCTTAGAGAACAATCAAGAACTGACAGAAGAGAATCTCCGTTCCTATCTTGAGGAACAACCTCTTATTAAAAAGGCCCCTTTTGATCTTGAAATTCCCTCTGAGGGATTAGACCTTGAAAAGATAGTTGAGGATATTGAAAAGACTCTCCTTATGAAGGCACTTGATCGAACAAAAGGTATAAAGAAAAAGGCGGCGGAGCTTCTTAATATAAATTTCCGCTCCATGCGTTACCGCTTAGAGAAGTATGGGCTAAACCACAGAGATGATTCTTGAGTGTAAATTTCAATAGAGGTCTATGAAAAAGTATTTAAAACGAGTCTTATAGACTCTCATCTTCTTCTAAATTCTTTTGCCAAATCATCTAATCCCAAAAGATAAAATATGGGCCTTCCATGAGGACAAGTTGTAGAATAATTAAATGGGGATAGATTTTTTATCAGTCCCTCCATCTCTTCTCTGACGAGCATTAAACCTTCCCGAATCGCTGAGTGGCATGCCATGGAAATTAGAACCTTTTCGAATTTATCCACTGCCTCTTCTGCAACAATTAAGGAAAAGTCATCAAGGATCTTTCTAACCATCGCCTTAGGATCTTTTATATCAATAAATGAGGGGACAGATTGAATAGCATGAAGCCCACCTCCTATGGTCTCTATTTCAAAACCAACCTTCTCAAAAATATCCCCAATAGATTCGAGGAGAAGCGACTCTTCCTTCGATACTTCCATGGGGATAGGTATGAGTAACTTCTGTGAAACCCTTTTCCCCATATTTAGTTCCTTTTTAAACCTTTCGAAAAGTATTCTTTCATGCGCAGCATGCTGATCAATAAAGATAATATTCCCCTCACCCTCACAGATTATATAGGTTCTCTGAACCTGACCAATAATTTTTAAGGCCCTCTCTTTAGCAACTTCCCATTTAAGCTCCCCCTCTTCTTTCAGCATCGGAGCTTTAATCATTTCGTCTCTAAAATCAAATGAAGGGTAAGCTCCTTTCAAACCCTCTTCTTTAATCTTAAATTGTTCTGTTGGGTGTCCCTCTACTTTCTCTTCGAAGATCAATTGCAAAGAGTTTCGGATGGATTGATATATCCTTTCCGGTTCCTTAAACTTTACCTCCATCTTGGTGGGATGAACATTTACATCAACAGAAGATGGAGGAAGAGAAATGAATAGAATTGTAACAGGAAATCTCCCCGAAGGAATGATGTGGCGATAAGAATCAAGGATTGCCTTATGGATAATTCTATCTCTCACATATCTTCTATTTATATAGAATAAGATCCCATCAGAATTTCCTTTTGAAACTGTTGGATTGCTTGAAAATCCAGATATCTTTATTCCTCCATCTTCATATTCAACCCTCTGAAGCTGCTCTACTACCTCATGGCCAAAGATTGCATCAAGACGAACCAACAAAGAATCTGACCTTATAAGCTCATGGATTATATGCCCATCATGAATAAACCTCCAAGTTATCCAGGGATAAGCGAGGCTTGTCCTCAAGAATTGGTTTAGGGAGTGACGAAGTTCGTATTGAATCGATTTTAAAAACTTTCTTTTAACAGGGAGATTAAAAAATATATCTCTAACCTCTACCTCTGTTCCCTTCGGGCAGCCTATTTCAGAGATACCTATTATTTTACCTCCCTCGCAGATAACCTTTGTTCCACTGAGGCTATTATCAACCCTCGTCTTTATGGTCATTTTAGAGACAGAGGCAATGCTCGGTAGTGCCTCTCCTCTAAATCCCAATGTATGAATGGAGTATAGATCATCTGCGCTTTTAATCTTACTCGTTGCAAATCTCTCGAGGGCAAGGGAAACATCCTCTGGTGGAATCCCTTCACCATTATCTACAACCCTTATAAGTTCGAGCCCTCCCCTCTTTAATTCAACGATGATTTCAGAGCTTTCGGCATCTATTGAGTTCTCAATTAACTCCTTTACAACCGAAGAAGGTCTTTCAACAACCTCTCCTGCCGCAATCATCTGGGAGATATGTTCAGGTAGAATCTTAATCCTTCCTGCCAAAACTACCTCATCCTCCTCCGTCAATAAAGCTTCCCATCTTTCGAAACTTTTCATATCTCTTTGAAAGCAACGTCTCTATGTCGATTGATTCCAACTCCCTTAAATGTCTCTCTATAACCTCCTTCAATTGCGAGGCCATCTTATCCGGATTGCGATGTGCTGCGCCCAGTGGTTCTTTCACAACTTCATCAATAACCCCCAAGCTATATAAATCACGGGCAGTTAGTTTTAATGATTCTGCTGCAACCACCTTTCCCTTTTCTCCATCCTT
>JBBITW010000106.1:0-12582 GCA_037440525.1 Deltaproteobacteria bacterium | reverse complement strand
CTCGGAATGACACCACTCTGTTGTCATTTCGAGGCGTTAGCCGAGAAATCTTTTCTAAGGTTCCTCGCTTCGCTCGGAATGACAGAAAAAGGAGGCTCGGAATGACAAACATGGCATATACCTCATTGCGACACAGCCCAAATGTGTGGGAGAGTGTTAATTCACCTCTCCTATTAATAATTGTCTCTTAAGGTATAGAAATCTTCTCTTTAAATTGTGGATCGTGGTTTGGAATTATTATATCGGCCATCTCCTTTATACGAAGCACACTGTCATATGCATCAAAAACATTTGTATGCATACCGGGCACAATTACAGGGGTGTTTATTGAAATCTGGGGAGGGGGCTCAAAAATCTCTCTAATCGAACATAAACCGCTAATAATTGCTATCCCGCCGGATGTTTTGATACTCACGGATTGTCCTCCTGGGGTATGACCAGGTGTAAAGAGAAGTGATATCTCTTCGAATATCTTTGTATCCCCTTCAACAACTTCAAAATTTAATCCTTCAAAAAATTCTTCAAAATAGGCCTGCTTTACAGAGGGATGCGGATTTCTTGCAAAATCAAGTTCCCTTCTCTGCACCAAAAACTTTGCCCTTCGGAATCTCTTTCCACAGGCTATATGATCGTTGTGCAGATGGGTAATAATTATGAGGCCAATATCATCAGCCTTTAAACCCAACTTACCAAGACCGTCATCAATGGTCTGAAGCTCCTTGGTGGGTAGCCCCCTGACCTTGGAAAGGTATTCTGCACTTGCCCCGGCATCCACGAGTATCTTCTCCCTTAACCCTCCTATATACCATATATAACCAGTTGTGTTTATTGTCTCCCCAAAATTCATACGGTAGGTCATAAGTGACCTGTCGATCTTAGACTCAATAATTGGTATAGGATGTATAGTGCAATACATATCTTCCCCTCCATTCTTTTAAAATTAAAATCCATTAGTTTTTGATTTTTAATCTAACACAGAGAAATCTGAATTACCAGTTAATTCCACTCCCTTATTTAGAATTTTAATAAGGATCTAAATTGAGCGATTCTTTTAAAAGACATCTTTAGCCTGCGTCAAAAAACACCCATTGAGTGAGAACCAAGCCACCCTTGGTGAACCTCGCCTATAGCGGAAGGCCGAAACCCTCGCACCCTGAAGGGTGCGGCTACATTATAATAAAATCGCTCAGTTTCGAAGGGGAAAACCCTACCTCCCCAGTTAATTCAGGACTTTTTCAGGGCTTTCATATTCTTTTATTGACACTTCTTGGTTAATCTGTTTTAATTTTAATATGGATATGAAAATCTCTGCCATTATTCCTGCAAGATATGGATCAACACGATTCGAGGGTAAGCCCCTTGCCGAAATACTCGGCAAACCCATGATACAGTATGTCTATGAAGGTGTATGCCAGTCAAAATTGATTGAAGAGGTAATTATTGCCACAGATGATGGAAGGATTTTCGATTCGGCAAAGCAGTTTGGTGCAAAAGTGATGATGACATCTCCTCACCATCCTACAGGGACTGATCGTGTTGCCGAGGTGGCAAAAAGAATAAAATCAGAGATAATTGTAAATGTTCAGGGAGATGAGCCCCTTATAAGAGGCTCTATAGTGGATAAGGCTATAAGGCCTCTTTTAAAAGATGAGACGCTCCAGATGTCTACATTGATGACAAGAATTGAAGAGATTAAGGATTGGTTAAACCCACATATTGTTAAGGTGGTCGTTGATAAAAATGGATTTGCTCTATACTTTTCCCGCTCCCCAATACCTTTTCCGAGAGATCTAAATATTGAAAAGATCAGGTCCACTCCTTTTGGTATTAATAGAGCTTTACCAAAAAGGATATTTAAACACATCGGAGTATATGTTTATCGAAGAGAATTTCTATTAAGATTTTCAAAATTGAGTCCCACGCCTCTTGAAAAGATTGAAAGGCTGGAACAACTTAGGGCATTAGAAAATGGCTACCCAATAAAGATAACCCCTGTCAAATATGAACCCATATCAGTTGATACACCAGAAGATCTTAAAAAAGTAGTTTCCTTTCTTTTGAGATCCAAAGATAATATGGGATTGCTTGGGAAATAAGAGTCGTTAGTTTGAGGGTTAAGGCTAAGAACCCAGTTTTGTCAATAGGTTAGGTTATTTGTTTTCCCTTCACCCATTTTCTTTCCCTAAACCAGCTTCCTAGCCTTTGCCTAAACCAATCTTTTAACCTTTGCCTTTACTTAAATATTTTTGTGGTCGCAGGAGACATTGATTTTTTTAAATTTTTAGGGTATACTTAAAATACTGATTTGACGAGGAAATGGATTTGAGAGAAAAGATACCTCAGTTTTCCATTCTCATCCTCACGGCCACGTTCTTCTTTCTCTTTTCGTGTTCCACTCCCTCGTGGTTTCCATTAAAAAAGGGCCCCCCTCATAAGGCTAAGATGAAGGAATTAATTGATAAAGAGGTTATAATTATTGATAAGTATGAATATGTGAAAGTTCAAAATCCTGATGCAATTAAGGAATCAGGGAAGCCCAAATACATCTACATTCCTGTTGATGAATATCTGGCCAAGAGGGAATCCTTCATCACCCCATCGATTCAGAGGGTTGAAGGTAAAAATGAACTTCCTTCTCAGGTATCCTCCCTTCCACCTACAGGAATGGTACCTCCTCAAAAAACTGAATCTTCACCCAATTTTACGAATTTAAAGAAAAAGGTTCTCATTACATATTTCGATGATCGCACCCAATCTCCGGAAGAACGATTTGGAGACTGGATGGCTGAAAAATTGATAAGGGAGGTAAATCAAAAATCAAATAAGATCATCTTTATAGATTATTTAATGGTAAAGGAATTTCTTGAAAAAAAGGAACTTCCATCCAGAAATCTCGAAAATTTTGAGATCCTCCGTCTATTGAACGAAGTCTTTGGAATTCATGCCATTGTTTCAGGAGAGGTCTCTGGACCATATGTATTTATTACAAAGGGATTAAAGGACTCAGAGGAGACATCCTCTGCTGTTATTAGATTCGATATACGCCTGAAGGACACCTTCTCAGGCAAGACATTAAAGACATTATCTTTCACCAATCCTATTTTTGCCACAAAGGAAAAAGGGGGGCTCTCGGATGAAAAGGCCAAAGGAAAGGCAATAGATATTTCTATTTCAGAACTCAGCCGATCTCTGATAAAAGAATTGGAGGGGATGGATTGGTTCTGCCGCATTGCTAAGGTAGATGGTGAAGAGGTCTATATCAACGCTGGAAAATTAACAGGGATTAAGGTAGGGGATATCATGGAGGTGATCCATCCAGAGAGGATAGAAAAAAAGGAGGAAATCAAAGGAAGAATTCAAATATCAGCTATTTTCGGGATTGACGCCTCTGTGGGCAGAGTAATTCAAGGGACGAGACCAGATGAAAAGGACATCTTAAAGCTGGCCAAACGCGAAGGAATATAAATCTCCTTTAAATACCATCTATTCCTTGTTTATAAAAAAATCGGGGTTGCACAGGGGAAAATAGATTTCCTTCAGTGTTAGCCCTTAGGAAGGGGGTTATAAATTTATGTTCCAGATTGGTGATAAGGCCGTTTTTCCAGGACATGGGGTAGGAGTTATTGAAGCCATCGAGACGAAGAGAATCTCCGGTAAAGAACAAAGTTTCTATATTATGCGTATCGTTGATAATGGGATGACCATAATGATACCAAAAGATAATGTGAAGGCGGCTGGATTGAGGACAGTTATTAAAAAAATTGATGTCTCAAAAGTGATCCAGATATTGAAAGAACGCGATGTTATAATAGATAACCAAACATGGAATCGAAGATACCGGGAGTATATGGAGAAGATCAATACAGGTTCGATTTATGAAATTGCAGAGGTCCTTAGGGACCTCCACCTACTTAAAGCAGAAAAAGAGCTCTCCTTCGGAGAGAGGAAAATTATGGATATGGCCAAAAATCTTCTTGTGAAGGAATTGGCCATTGCCAAAGAAGTAAAGGAATCGGATATCTTAAGAGAGATTAAAATTATCTTCGGATCATAATTATTTATTATCTTTATTCTCTTGTCAGGTCCTTCCAAAATCTTTAGAAAGGGGGATTAATCCTTTGATTTCCTGGGCGATTCGTATCTTATTATTATTAATCTGTGCAACGAGTGGATACTTTTGGGGAAAATCCATCTCCCCTTCCCCGCAATATGGTCTATGGGGAAGTGCTGGGGGCATTTTTATAGCCATTATCACCATTATTGCAGAAAACCAATTGAGAAGAATCCCTTTAAAAAGTCTTCTCGGCAGTTTCATAGGATTGCTACTTGGAATAACAATTGTTAACCTGATCTCCAATATCTTCCTCTCCTATCTTTCAAATGATCAGACAGTTGCCATTTCATTCAGCGTGATTCTCTATGGTATTTTTGGATATATAGGTCTTAGGATAGGTTTTAAAAAGGGAGAAGAATTTCATTGGCCTGGTTGGAAGACACTCTATAAGGGTGGACTCCCTCAAAGTGGAAATACAAAGGTCCTGGATACAAGTGTGATTATCGACGGCCGAATTGCTGATATAACTGAGACAGGTTTTGTTGAAGGACCAATCCTCATACCCCAGTTTGTTCTAAGTGAACTTCAGCATATTGCTGACTCTTCTGATCCTATTAAGAGGACAAGGGGTAAAAGGGGGCTTGAAATCCTTCACCATATCCAGAAACAGGTCAATGTGGATGTAAGGATTGTTGATACAGATTACCCAAATATTAAGGATGTGGATTCAAAATTGATAGAACTTGCAAAAGAAGTAAATGGAAAGATCATAACCAATGATTCAAATCTAAATAAGGTAGCAGAACTTCAGGGGATAGAAGTTCTAAACATCAATCAACTGGCTAACTCATTAAAACCGGTCGTCCTCCCAGGAGAAGAGATCAATGTGAAGGTCCTTAAGGAAGGAAAGGAGATGGGACAGGGTGTTGCTTATCTCGATGATGGGACTATGATTGTAGTTGACAACGGAAAGAGGCAGATAGGAAAGAATGTTGATGTAGTTGTGACAAGTGTTCTTCAAACCCCAGCAGGGAGAATGATATTTGCCCGCTTGAAAGAGGAATCAGGCAGGGAGTTAAGGGGAAGGGAATATTATTACCCAATTGACAGTGATTTTTAAAAATATCTAAAGATTTATTAAGTCTAAATTTGCCGATTCTTTCCAAAAAGCCCTCTATTCCAATGTTAGCAATAAATTTTGAGATCTCTGTAAAAGCATTTAAAAAAGAATTTATAGACTGGGGAGGTGGGGTGAAAAAGCCTTCGAGCGGATACCTTTAATAGTTTGGCAATATTGATTAATACCCTTAAAATGCTTGTTTTTCTCTTAAACGATTATTAGCAATTTAACTTCTAAGTGCCCGCATTCGAAGGGTTTGGAACCCTACCTCCCCAGTCTTTCAGGGACTTTTTCAGAACTCTCATTTTTTAGAATTGACTCCAGCGGAATACTGTGTATTTTATGGAAGGAATGTGATGGTTAGAGCTGATGCCGTTATCGTTTCTGCTGGCAAGGGAGAGCGGTTTGGAGGAAAAAAGAAACAATTCCTTCTTCTTGATAAAAAACCCATCCTCGCCCATAGCCTCGACAAATTTGAGTCCTCTCCCCTCATATGCTCCATCATTCTGGTTGTCTCACAGGATGATCTGGATTATTGTTTAAAAGAAATCGTTGAGAAATTCCAATATCGAAAAATTTCCCATGTCGTCCCGGGCGGAAAAAGAAGACAAGACTCTGTAAAAAATGGAATTGATAACCTTCCAAGGGATACAGAGATATTGGTCATTCACGATGGGGTCAGGCCATTTGTAACAAGAGTGATGATCGAAGACTCGATCCAATCTGCGATAAGATACGGAGCCGTTGTCACGGCAATACCTGTAAAGGATACAATCAAGATGGCAAATCCTGATGGGACTGTACTTAAAACATTTAACAGGGAAACACTCTGGCAGGCCCAAACTCCGCAGAGCTTTCGAATTGAAATTATTAGAGAGGCATACCAGAGGGCCATCGAAGAAGGATTTACTGGTACTGATGATGCCTCCCTGGTTGAAAGGCTTGGAATAAACGTTCATATCATTTTGGGCTCGTATAACAATATTAAGATTACAACGCCTGAAGATCTCGCCCTTGCCAATCTATTAATCAAGAAAGACCTTTTAATGGAAGGGAGTTAAAATGGTAAGAGTGGGATTTGGTTACGATGTTCATGCACTGGTTCCAAATCGACCACTAATACTGGGGGGAGTGAGAATTCCTTATATCTATGGTCTCGAGGGATACTCAGACGCCGATGTTCTTCTCCATGCCATATGTGATGCCCTTTTAGGTGCGATTGGAGAAGGGGATATTGGAAGACACTTCCCTGATAACGATCCACAATATAGAGATATAAAAAGCACCCTTCTTTTAAAAAAGGTCCTTACAAAATTAAAACAACGAGGGAGTCGTCTTATTAATATTGACGCAACGATTGTTGCTCAAAGACCAAGACTCTCAGATTTTATTCCACAGATGGTTCAGGAGATTGCAAATACCGTTGAAATCGATAAAAGTAGAGTTAACATAAAGGCCACTACCACAGAGGGGTTGGGTTTTACAGGTAGGGGAGAAGGAATTGCTGCATTTGCCGTGGCACTGGTTGAGGGGGACTGAATGACAACATCTGTTCGAGTCCGTTTTGCTCCTGCTCCAACAGGGCTTCTCCATATTGGAAATGCCCGAACAGCCATGTTTAACTATATCTTTGCCAAACATCATCAGGGGACTTTTATTTTGAGGATTGAAGATACAGACTTGGAGAGGTCAAGCGATACATCAATAGATCATATCCTTCAAGATCTTAAATGGCTTGGAATCCTATGGGATGAAGGGCCAGATAAAGGGGGACCCAATGGACCTTATCGCCAATCACTGCGCCTCAAAATCTATCAGGAATATGCGAATAGATTACTCGAAGAAGGTAAAGCCTATAAATGTTTCTGTCCTCCTGAAAGGCTTGAATCCCTCCGAAAGGAACAAATATCGAGGGGAATGATGCCACGCTATGATGGAAGGTGCCGTCACCTATCGGAGGCCGAAATTAAACGAATGGAATCAGAAGCAATAGATTCGGTCATTCGTTTTCGAGTTGGAAAAGGAACAATCATCTTTGAAGATCTTATTCACAGAAAGATGCATTTTGATACCGAAAGTATAGGTGATTTCATAATCATTCGCTCAGATAAAGTGGCCGCATATAATTTTGCATGTGTTATCGATGACCATTTGATGAAGATCACCCATGTTATAAGAGGAGATGATCATCTTTCCAATACTCCTCGACAGATCCTTCTGTATCAGGCCCTCGGATGGGATCACCCTGTATTTGCCCACCATCCACTCCTCCTTGGTGAAGATCGCTCCCCCCTCAGCAAACGCCATGGCTCAACAGCAGTTTCTCAATATAGAGAAGAGGGTTTCTTGCCTGAGGCGCTCCTCAACTACCTCTGTATATTGGGCTGGAACTCTCCTTCAGGCGAAGAAATCATTCCAATAGAAAATATGATTGAAGAATTTTCACTCGAGGCACTATCAAGAAATGCACCAATCCATTCAATTAAGAAACTGGAATGGATAAATAGCCACTATATAAAGATGACAGAGGATGAAAGGCTTTATGAACTCCTTATCCCTTATCTTGAGAAGTTTAGGATTGATATAAGTTCTTTAAATAAAGAATATATAAAAAAGGTCTTTTCCATTTTGAAAGAGAACCTGACCGTTCTATCACAGGTTGAAGAATTTTTGGGTATATTTTTTGACGAAAATTTTCTCTTTGAAAAAGAGGCCAAAACCATCTTGAATGATCCTGAAAATAGAGAATTTCTGAGAAAGGTTTTGAATTTCTTTGAAAAACTTAATGCTAATGAAGAAGAAAAATGGGCTTCCATTCTATCAGAACTTAGTAAGATGGTGGGCCGAAAGGGAAGATCCTTCTACGAACCTCTCAGGGCGGCAATAACCGGAAAGATGAAGGGACCTGAGCTCGTAAAGATACTTCCACTTCTCGGTAGAGAAAGGATTATTAAGCGTTTAAAAATGGCAGTTGAGTTATCTGAATAGGTAAAGGAGAAATGGTTCTTCGTATCTACAATACTATGAGTGGAAGGAAAGAAGAATTTATTCCTATTAGAGAGGGAAAGGTAGGAATGTATACATGTGGTGTTACAGTATATGACCTCTGCCACATTGGACATGCCCGTTCGGCTATAGTATTCGACACCATTTATCGATATCTCAAATACAAGGGGTTTGAAGTCACTTTTGTCAGAAATTTCACTGATATTGATGATAAGATTATAAGGCGAGCAAATGAGGAAGGGGTGGATTTTAAGACCATCTCAGAGAAGTATATCAATGAATTCAAAATAGACATGGGAAGGCTTCGACTTTCAAATCCAACTTTTGAACCAAAGGCCACTGAACATATCTCCGAAATGATAGAACTTATAAAAATCCTTATTGAAAAGGGGTATGCTTACGAAAGGGATGGGGATGTTTTTTACTCTGTAGAAAGATTCAAAGGGTATGGGAAACTCTCCAAGAGAAATATCGAAGAGATGATAGCAGGTGCAAGAGTCGAAATAGATGAGAAGAAAGAGAACCCTCTCGATTTTGCCCTATGGAAATCGAGCAAACCTAATGAACCCTCATGGGATAGTCCATGGGGAAAGGGGAGACCTGGGTGGCATATCGAATGCTCAGTGATGAGCCAGAAATATTTGGGAGAGACCTTTGACATTCATGGTGGAGGAAAAGATTTAATATTCCCACATCACGAGAATGAAATAGCTCAGTCAGAGGCAGCCACAGGAAAGGTCTTTGCCCGATACTGGATACATAATGGATTTGTAAATATCAATAAAGAGAAGATGTCCAAATCCCTCGGAAATATCTTGACAATAAAAGAGATTCTTGAGGACTGGCATCCTGAGGTCCTTCGGCTTTTCTTCCAATCACACCACTACCGTAGCCCCGTAGATTATTCAGATGAAGGCTTTATGGAAGCAAAACGGAATCTGGATAGATTTTACATCACCTTAAACTCAATCCTGGAGAGATTAAAAGAACCAATATCCACAAAAAGGCCTAAACCCCATATTATCGAGAATTTTAAGAATGTGATAAAATCTTTTCCTAAAAGATTTGAGGAGGCAATGGATGACGATTTCAATACAGCCCAGGCCATAGGATATTTTTATGACTTACAAAAGGAACTAAATAGTTTTCTCAATACAGAAAGAGGAAGATTTGATGAAGAGGATAATGAACTTATGAAAAAGGGTTTTGACCATTTTAAAAGGATGGGCTGGGTGCTGGGCCTTTTCCAGGAAGATCCTGCAATCTACCTTGAAGAACAAAGGAGGTTGGGGCTTAAAAGGTTAGAGATATCTGAAGAAGAGATATTAAGGCTCATAATGGAAAGGAATGAGGCCAGAAGAGAGAAGAACTGGGGGAAAGCAGATAAAATAAGAGAAGAGCTTCTCTCAAAGGGAATCATGCTTGAGGATACACCTTCAGGCACAATATGGAAAATTAGATAATCCTTTTTATTTGGTCTTACTCTCTTTTAAGCCATCTAATCAACATATTTACCTGGGTTGTTAGATAAGAGACCATAATGATTAAAAGGATTAATAAAAAGGTATTTGTATTTACAATCCATAGTATACTCATTCTCTCCCCCTTTTTGTTTTAAGTAATATACCGAGGATAATCCCTGAAAAACTGACGCCTGCGCTAACAAGAAAGGCTATCCTGTAGCTTCCTGTTAAATCGAAGACGAAGCCTGTTAGCCAGGGGCCTATGGCAGCCCCTACCATGACACTGATGTCAAATACTCCAAAGATTAGCCCGTGTGATTTTAATCCAAAAAGCTCTGCTATTATTGGTGAATGAGATACTGTAATCCCTCCATAACCAAATCCAAAGATCCCTGCCATCAAAAACAAAACCCATACTGTCCTGGCCGAAACCAATCCACTTAATGAAACTGATACAAAGATAAATCCAATAATCAAAATCTGCCTGTTTCCAATGAGATCCCCTATCCTCCCCCATAAAACCTTACCTATGATACCCAATCCACCTATTGTGGCTATCAGGTTGGCGGCCTTAAGAGGCGAAATCTTTAATTCAATGGCATGGGGTACAATGTGAACCATTGTTGAAAATACACAATATCCATAGCAGAAACCCGTTGCGAAAAGAACCCAGAAAGCACCTCTATAGAGCGCTTCTTTCAGGGATAGTCCTTCTACTTCTGAATTTAATTTCTGTAAGGCCTTTTGATTTTCGCCATAAGGGAATTGGCCTACCATGGCTGGATCTTTCTTAATTATCTGGGAAAAAAGGACGATTATAAACAAAAGTATGGCACCAAGGATCACATAGGACATCCTCCAACCAAAATAATAGATAAATCTACTTGCCACTATCGGTCCAATCAGGGCCCCTACACCTGTGCTTGCTGAAACAATGCCTGTCATCAAGCTCCTTCTTTTTATAAACCACTTCGAGACCGTTGAAATGAGTGGAATGAAAGAACCACTCATACCAGCCCCCACAAATATTCCATAAAATAGATAAAGATGAAGAGAGGAACTGACCTGTGACATCAGAATAAAACCAATGCCTATGAAGAGGCCACAGAGTGTCATAACCATTCGTGGACCAAATCTATCGGTAAGCCAACCCATCCAGATAGTAAAAAAACCATTTATAATTGAGGAAAGTGAGAAGGCCCCCGAAGTCATGGCCCTCGTCCAACCGAACTCATTTAGCAATGGTTTAAAAAAGACGCCAAATGCATAATATCCACCCCACATGGCTGACATAATAATTAAGGAAGCCCCAACCACATAATAACCATAAAAGAACTTATCAAAATTTCTCTTATTCTCTTCTTCTCTATCCATCCTTATTCTCCCCCGAATGCTTCTTATCCCATAAATTTTATTTTTTTTCAATAAGATTTGATATTTACAATTCCCATTTTTTTTACTTGTCCAATCCTTATCTTTTTGATATAAATATCCATGATATGCTTTCCCGGGTTTTAAGCAGTACTGTCTTTGGAATCGATGCCTATGTTGTGGAGGTGGAGGTAGACATCTCTCAGGGACTCCCCGCATTTGCAACCGTTGGCCTTCCCGAAGGAGCGGTTAAAGAATCCAAGGATAGGGTAAAAGCGGCAATAAAGAACTGCGGCTATGATTTTCCCTCACGCCGAATAACAGTCAATCTTGCCCCGGCCGACATCAAGAAGGAAGGAGCCTCCTTCGATCTTCCAATGGCTATTGGTATCTTGGCAGCAACAGATTTAGTTCAGAAGGAGAAACTTGATCAATATTTTATTCTCGGAGAACTTTCACTTGACGGACAGGTTAAACCCATCAGGGGAACTCTTCCAATTGCAGTTACTGCAAGAGACTTTGGACTCCGTGGTATACTCCTTCCAAGGGGAAATTCAAAGGAGGCAGCGGTTGTAAAAGGGATTGAAATCCTTCCCCTCGATACACTTTCTCAATGTGTTGAATTTTTAAATGGGAAAAGAATGATCGATCCAGTACATGTAAATCTCGATGATATATTTAAGACGGAACTAAACTATCAGGTTGACTTCAGTGAGGTGAAGGGACAGGAACATGTAAAACGCTGCCTCGAGGTTGCAGCTGCAGGTGGCCACAATGTGATTATGATTGGCCCACCAGGTTCAGGTAAAACAATGCTTGCCAAAAGAATTCCCACTATCCTGCCTGATATGAATTTTGAGGAGAGCCTTGAGACAACAAAGATTCATAGTGTGATGGGATTGATCCCTGCAGAGAGTTCTCTTATTGTTACCCGTCCTTTCAGGAATCCCCATCATACCATATCAGATGCAGGACTGATAGGAGGTGGACAGATACCTAAACCAGGAGAGGTGAGCCTTTCTCATAATGGTGTTCTCTTTCTCGATGAGCTCCCTGAATTTAAAAAGAATGTCCTTGAGGTAATGCGTCAGCCCCTCGAGGAGGAAAAGGTGACGATTTCCCGTGCAGCAACCTCCCTTACCTACCCTGCCCGTTTTATGTTAATTGCGGCCATGAATCCTTGTCCATGCGGATATTATGGAGACCCCAATAATGAATGCACCTGCACCATTCCCCAGATTCACCGTTATCGTTCAAAGATTTCAGGACCTCTGATGGATAGAATAGATATTCATATTGAAGTCCCTGCGGTGAAATATAAAGATCTGGCAAGCCGTGATCCAGGAGAACCCTCTTCGGAGATTAAAAAGAGGGTGGATGCTGCCCGAAAGATTCAACTCAATCGCTTCAAGGGGATGAAAATATACTGCAATGCCCAGATGACAAATCGCCATATTAAAAAATTCTGTGAGATAGATGAAGCAAGTCAGAGACTCCTCGAGATGGCCATAGATAGATTTGGGCTAAGTGCAAGGGCCTATACTCGAATCCTCAAAGTGGCAAGAACA
>JBBITW010000105.1:0-12636 GCA_037440525.1 Deltaproteobacteria bacterium | reverse complement strand
ATATTAATTAATAAACTTCCATTTCAACAAGAAATATTAACAGCATAGAACAAGGGTGCATTTAAAAACTCATTCCAGTGGATGTGCTATCGCACGCCACTGAATTTGTCCATTCTCACTTCTTAACGGAAATTCTCAATGCTTTTACTCGATCTCATTTACTCTTTTTATAGGTGAAAGTCTTAAAGTCAATATTTTCCTAACCTATCCAAAAATTTTGTAGAAGTTCCATCAGAAAGACCCAAAAAAATTTCAAGACCTGTGTGTATGTCTAAGAGGGAGACTCAATTGCACCTCCTATACCCTTAAGAGTCTGGGTGGTATGCCGAGTGGTAGGAGTGGGTATGTGCACTTTTTTTCTTCGACAAACTTAACAGCCCCGTCTAATATGAGCCAAGAATTTTCATTCCGTAAAGAATCTGTGGACTTAATGAGTTCTATTTCCAATTTATGCATCTCAGAACGGGCCTTTGCACCTGCTTTATCTCTGGGGTCTTTCTTGGTGTCACTCAATGGGTCTGGCAATGTGAAATCAATTACCTCAAAATATTCAGGTTTAGGGAGCCTTTTAATCTCATCCCATAATGTATCAGAAATACCTTCGTTCTGTTTCGGCAAAAGTAGGAGAATTTTTTGTTTGTGGAACAATACGCGTACACATCCATCGTCTTCTCTCTTAATAACTGCTGAGCCAATTTGTGATAATTCAATTGGGAATGACATCGTTCCCTCTATCCCTGTACCTAAGAAGTATGTCCGGATACTTCCATCTATAAAGAAACGGAAAAGATGATTCTCTGAACGTGAAAGCAGTGGGGTAGGCCGATAAATGTTTTGGAGATATGGCTCGGGAGTCTCACCAAAAGTAGTAACACTTTCAGTTTCCTTGTTGATTAAGGCGTCCTCTATCTCTTCTTGGTCAGGATGCTGTAGATACTCGACTGCTCCTCCTGTAGCAGGGAGGATTTTCACTTCCTTACCAAGAAGGTCTAATACAGGAATGATAGGGCTTAATGGGTTTGGCATAAACTACTAATCCGGCTCTCTATCTTCATTGATTGGTCGAAGCATTCTCTTCTTTACAGGGGCTAATTTCTTCGGTGAAGGTTTTTTACTCCCGTATTTTTTATCATACATCGCCTTAATCCCCTCAAAACCTGTTTCCCGAATATCAGCAGGAAGTGTAAAATTTGGCAGGTTACCAAGATCGTCGAGATAACCCTGTGCTTCAATATCTGAAATAACACCTTCTCTGTTCAAAAGGTAAATCATTTCATAAAAAGGAAACCATTTGACCTTAACCTTAATTCCAAGGGGCAAGGAACCGTATGCCTCATGATCGTGAGACAGTACGGAATATCCCTTACATTTTGCAATGGCGTAACAACTTGCTTCCCCTTTACCCATGGTTTTTCGAAGATCATTATATGTCTGGGCTATTTCTCTAAACTCTTGTTTGTTTGATGATTGGAACCGTTCGAGGGCGCCATTTCTCATCAATCTCTCTGCCAACGAAAGGGAAAAGGGATCTTCTATCTCATTTTCAACTTCTGGCGAAATTAAAAGCCTCCATTTCAAAATACTCTTGAGGCGGTCAAAGAAGTGTTTAATCTCCCGATATTGGAGTTTACAGATTTTGAAAATAAGAGAGATAATGTCTGCGTCGAGAACAATGTCATGAAATCCCAAGGACTTCCCCCGTGGTCGGTTCTCTTTTCTCGATGCCAAAGAGGCTTGATACTTCGTCCTTGGGTAAAAATAAATATTCGCAGAGTTTGCTGAAAGTAATTTTGGCCTTTACATATGCTAACACTGCCAGCTCTTTATATCGTTCTGGCAGCATATCAAAGATGAGGTATCTTGAGGGCCTTTGTTCTTCCTTCTTTTCTATATAATATCGGGTGTATTCATTCTTGAATCCCAGTCTCTCCATATCCCTTGCAATTCCTTCAATTTCTAAGAATCTTTCTCTTTGTTCCTCTGAAATCCATCCTGTGTGAAAAATGCGGTTTACAATAATCTCACGGCTCAATTGGTAACGATCTATCAACCGATAGAGATCAAACTTCTGGATTTCCATCCTCCCTTTTTTATATCCAAGCTCTGTAAAGTAAATATCGAGACCTTCCTCTGGCAATAGAAATTCGTTGGCAAAGGAATTGGCACGTTTTTCCAAGATTTCCTTTGAGTCTTCTAAAATTGAGTAGCAAAAACGTGAGAAGTTTTCACTATCCAGTAGGACATGTGCCAGTTCATGGGCAATAATAAAATTTCTTGAGAAAGGATTTTTCTCATGACTATTGGTAATAATGATAGGCTGTTTATTGTAGATAAAGAAAAAGCCATCCAGTCTTTCTGACTCGAAGGGGATTTCAAGAATCAATATTCCCTGCTCATCGAGAAGAGATCTCAACGGAACAGGGTCTTTTGGATGTATCCCGAGAAATAAACGTTCCCTCTTTGCTACTGCTTTTGCCACTTTAGCGTAATGAGCTTTCGCAGGTGTAGAATAAGTGCGAAATGATGGACGGGCCTCTTCTTCAAACACCAATTCCTCAAGTTCGGTAAAATTCATGGCAATGTCTTGGCACTCTTTTACATGAACAAAATCTTCTTCGCTCAGATTGCCTTTAGCTCTGAAAAGAAGAATATTTTCAGTAGGACTAACTTCTTCCTCAAAGAAATATTCCAATGGCTGGTCAAAAAATCTTGCGATTCGGTAAAGTTCCTCGTTTGAAATTCCCAACCTTCCATTTTCCACCTGGTTCAGTATCTACAGGTTTAAAAGGAACGGTTGCTTTACACTTGGGATAACGAGAGCATCCATAGAATTTCCCACCAGCATTTGGCCCTCTTTTTGCTGAACGTAGAATCATCAAAGAGCCACATTTGGGACATCTAACCTCTGGCATTATTTATCCCTCTCTACTTATTTTTGGCCGGCAATTGCAACAGTTTCAACATATACGATGTTGCGATCGAAGGAGACAATGTCCCGAAGGCCGTAAGACCGTAGCGTATATGCTGTATTATCGGAAATATCGATTTAATGCAATAATTTGACCTCTTCCTTCACGAAATCAAAGGATAATCGGGAGCCGACTAAAGAAAGAAATTCCATGCCTAAGAGTGAGTCGCCAGGAATAAACCATGTCTCAATTTCAATATCTCTTATTGTAACTTTACCCCAGTATACCGGTAATTCAACTTCATCACCTGTAGCTAATCTAAAAATCCCGTAATCTATCAATTCAACATCCATCTCTTCTAAAATTTTTTCAGGAATAGCGATCCCACCGCTAAATCCTGTATCTACTGTAAATGAGAGCCCTCCATCTTCTTCAAGAATAAGTATGCCCTCCTCATTGACAAAGCCATTAAAGAAGGGGATAAAATCCTCAATCTCACCTTTTATAAGCAATTTCATATCCTTCTTATCCCCCCTTTATGTTCGTGAACAAAGGTATATCCAATCCGAATCGAGTAAAAGACTGTGCCAGGGTATTTCATCTTTGCTTGCTTGAGTGCTTCTGTCAAACTTTTGCCTAGAAAATAATCCCCTGTTTTTGGATCTATTACCGCAATCATTCCCTTTTTATCTTTAAGGGATTGGATTCTTGTTAATACTTCCTCTGATGGCTTTTTTACTTTCATTTTTATCACCTCCATTTTACGCAATTTCTGATAACTTGTTTATTACCAAATAAGTTCGAGAAAAATAGCTATAACTACTATCAATCTTTTAAAACTTATTAATTCTTCTCTCAATTGGAATAAAATCTTTTACAATAATATATGATATCTAAAATCATTATAAAAGAGTTTCAATATTTTTAAAATAGAATTTTTATGAAAGGGGAAGAGCACTGTAAGACTACTCCATACCCTTTTCTCCTCTCTCCCCCATTGGTTCTGGATGGCTTATCTATGCTTCTATAAATCCAACTCTTTTCCCAAAACTGATTTTCAAGGTTTATCAATCCTGATCTTACTTTTTTCTCTTCCCACTATTGCTATTCTATTGTAATAATTCATATTTCCTGCCAATGACCATATACTACTGATCTTTTAGTGGGAGGTTCAAGAAATAGTGGGAAAGTGAGTTTTCTGCTGATCCCAGATTTTTCAAGGGTTAGCGGGCATCTAAAAATCAGTAAATCAAAATTACATTCTTCTAAACCAAAGATTTCATAAACAAAATTTCTTTTTAACCTGCTGATTGAGGTTGTCAAAAATGTCAGTAAGTTGGCTATTCCCACTTCCCTACTGTTTTCCCACTTTTAACTTAAAAAATAAGGTTAATGTGCTAATTATTATTACAGAAAGTGTGAGTCATTTCGCTAACTTATTGAAATTATTGATTTATCTCTAATAATTCGTAATCAGTAGGTCGAGGGTTCAAATCCCCCCGCCGGCTCCAATGATTTAGATAGAATTTCCTGGTACATTATTTCAGCATTATGGCTTATCCATTTATTCGTTTTTCCCGTTTCTTTTTACCCCATCACCCCCTCCCTCTCCCCCACCAGGGAGGCTTTGTCGTAATGAGGTGTATGCCATATTTGTCATTCCGAGTCTCCTTTTTCTGTCATTCCGAGCGAAGCGAGGAATCTATAGAATTCAAACCCTTATAAAACATAGATTCTTCGGCTAAAGCCTCAGAATAAACATTGCGACACAGCCTCGGGGAGAGGGGAAGGTCGGTTCGACTCACAAACGAGGTAAGGGGAAATTTCAAATATTTTTAGTTAAATTTTAAGTTAATATATTGTCTATCTGATAAATTTTTTTTATAATAATTTACATGGAAAAATCTCAATTTGACCAATTTGAAGCCACATCTTTATATTGTCCGAAATGTAAGGCTCCTGTGCCTGTAAGGAAAAGGCTGCTTCTTGTTTTACCTGAAGGGGATGAATATGAATATCTCTGTGCTTATTGTTCAACTTCGGTTGGTATGAAGATCGAAAAGGAAGCCCCTCAGGTGCAATTCATTTATAAGCCATAAATTAAATATTTTTGGTTCTTCTCCAATTTAGTTGCTAAAAAGGATTCTCTGATGGAATCGGATCTGCCTGTGGCGGAAAGGATTTTAGGATTTAAGGGTTCAAGTGCTTATTTTACATAGACTTTATTGGTGCATGAAGCATTATTTTAACTTCCCATAATATCTATTTTTGTAAATATCTAAACATACTTTTATATGATCTTTTAAAATTTTTAACTCTTATAATTCTTAAGTATTTCCCTCGAATCCTTGAATCCTCATGATTTTGCCAACATTTTTGGAGATGATCTGTATTTTTTAAAAGGTCTCCAAAAAAAATTTTAAATACTTTTTCGGAGACCTCAAAAATATATCTTGACAAAAATGATAAAGATTTTTATTATTATTTTAAGAAATTAAGGTGCAAAAATGAGGTTATCAACTCAGAGTCGATATGGAGTGAGAGCAATTTTTGATATTGCCTATCATTCTGATGGGGCTGAGACACAGGTAAAAGATATATCCAGAAGGCAAGGAATATCACCTCGTTATATTGAGCAGATTTTCCAAAAATTGAAAAGAGGAGGAATCATAGGCAGTAAAAGGGGTCCTTCTGGTGGATATTTTTTAAATAAAAAACCTGAAGAGATTTCATTAGGTGAGATTATAAGAATTACAGAAGGTGATATAAATCCAGTATTTTGCATAGATCCCAGAGATAAGGAAAAGGTTTGTGATAAATCGAGTGATTGTGTTACAAAATTTATCTGGGAGGAGGCAGGGAAAAGGTTAAAAGAATATTTTGATTCGGTTACGATTGAAGATTTGTGTAAGATGGCAAAAGAAATGGGGATAAAGAAAGAATTGGAAAAAAGATTTATGTATTATATTTAATTTTTTCTTGACAAAAAAAATAAAGTATATTAAATTATTTTTATGGTTAGCTCAAAAACAAGTATTAAATTAATGATTATGTAATCAAATAGGGGAAGAATATAATTGTCCCCTTTTTTAATAAAAATAATCCTGACAAATTTTATAAACAATATTAAAATTATTTATGCATAAAAGGTGAGAAAATGAAATATGTTAAAGGTCTTAAATGCAGGGAATGTAAAAGGGAATATAAGATTAGTCCAATACATGTATGTGAATTCTGTTTCGGCCCATTGGAGGTTATTTATGATTATGAAAAAGTAAGAAATGATATGAAAAGGGAGAAAATAGAGGGAAGACCAAAATCGATGTGGAGATATAGAGAACTACTTCCACTGGATAATAATCCCACAGTAGGGATAGATGTAGGTTTTACACCCTTGATAAAAGCAGAAAGATTGGCAAAGGCCCTGGGTGTAAAAGAGCTTTATATTAAAAATGACGCAGTATGTTATCCAACACTCTCATTCAAGGACAGGGTTGTTTCGGTTGCCCTTTCAAAAGCTAAAGAATTCGGGTTTCATGTGGTTGCATGCGCATCAACAGGGAATCTTGCCAACTCAGTGGCAGCCCTTGCCTCTTCTGGAGGATTCGAAAGTTATATCTTTATCCCCTACGACTTGGAACAGGGAAAGATTCTTGGCACACTGATCTATGGCACAAACCTGATTGGAATAAAGGGGAGTTATGATGAGGTGAATCGACTCTGCAGTGAGATTGCAGAAAATTATGGGTGGGCATTTGTAAATATAAATATTCGTCCTTTCTATGCAGAGGGTTCAAAGACCTTTGGATTTGAGATTGCTGAACAAATGGGCTGGAAGGTGCCAAGGCATATCGTTGTGCCAATGGCAGGAGGTTCCCTTATTACAAAGATATGGAAAGCCTTAAAGGAATTTGAGGCAATAGGCCTTCTGGATCATGTGGATACCAGAATCTATGGTGCACAGGCCTCAGGTTCAAATCCAATAGTTTCAGCTATAAAAGATGGGATTGACTGGATAAAGCCCCAGCGACCTCAGACAATTGCAAAATCCCTGGCAATTGGAAATCCTGCGGATGGATACTATGCCATTAAGACCATAAGAGAATCGGGTGGCTGGGCTGAAGACGTATCAGATGGAGAAATTGTAGAGGCTATGAAACTCCTCGCACAAACAGAAGGTATATTTACAGAAACAGCAGGAGGGGTCACAGTTGGTGTTACAAAGAAATTGATTGAAAAAGATATCATACCAAAGGATGAATCAATTCTCATATCAATTACTGGAAATGGTTTGAAAACACAGGAGGTTATTCAGCATTGTGTTGGTCATCCAATCATTATTGAAGCAAGATTATCAGAATTTGAGAAGATTTGTGCTCCTAAACATGAGGAGATTCATGAAAGGGTTCATGCTACGCTATGAGGATTAAAGGAGGAGAAGATGGAAATCCATATAAGAATACCTTCACCGCTTAAAAAGCTGGCTGGAGATCAAGAAGTGATAAAAGGGCAGGGAAACACAGTTGGTGAAGTTCTCCACTGGCTTACAGAAACATATCCTGGCCTTAAGGAGAGGCTTCGAGATGAAAATGGGGAGGTAAGGCGTTTTATCAATATCTATGTGAATGATGAAGATATAAGGTTCATTAAGAACCTCCAGACCCCTCTTAAGGATGGAGATCGAATATCCATTATACCGGCAATTGCAGGTGGTGCATTTATTAAAAGAAGAGTAACCCTTACTTTCCCCCCCAAGCTTATAAAAGAACCTGTGATCTATAATATTGGTCACCGATTTAATGTTGTAACAAATATCCGCAGTGCCAATGTATCGGAGAATGTAGGCTGGGTGACTCTTGAGATAGATGGAGAGGAGGAAGAGTATTTAAAGGCCCTTAATTATTTAAATGAGATAGGGGTAAGTGTTGAACCTGTGGAAAGAAACGTAATTGAGTAGATTTCACGATATTGAATTAAAAGACAATGGAGAAAAGAGATGGAGGATAGATTAAAAAAGGTTTTCTGGAAGATCGCTGGCCCTATTTTAAGAAAAGGATTGAAAAGGAAACATAGGGATATTCCTGAACTTTCTGTTAATGAGGTTCAAAATCTTCTAAAGAAGGGAGAGAAGATAGTCCTTTTAGATGTTCGAGAAAAGGAGGAAAGGGAATTGGGATATCTCAGGGATTCAATATTTATCCCGAGGGCTGAATTGCCTGAGAAGGTTGAAAAATTTTTACCCGAGAAGGATGTTCCTGTTGTGATCTATTGTGCTGCGGGTGTTCGTTCCCTTCTTGCGGCAAAGACATTGAAAAATATGGGCTACAGTAATGTCTTCTCTATGAGGGAGGGGATTGATGGATGGAGGGCAAAAGGATATGAGGTAACCAGTGATTCAGGGCTCACTCTGGAACAGTTAAATCGCTACAGTCGGCACATCCTCCTCAAAGAGGTAGGGATAGAGGGACAGAAACAGTTACTGGATGCAAGGGTTCTTCTTGTAGGGGCAGGTGGATTGGGCTCACCAGCAGGGATATATCTCGCCGCTGCAGGTGTTGGAACAATAGGAATCATAGATTCCGATAGAGTTGATCTGACAAATCTTCAACGCCAGATACTCCATGGTGTGCCTGACCTTGGAAGACCAAAAACAGAATCCGCAAAAGATGCAATAAATAGAATTAATCCTGATATTAAAGTGGTTACTTATCAGGAGCGACTTGATCAGAAAAATGCCCTCCAGATCTTTTCTCAATACGATATCATCATTGATGGTTCGGATAATTTTCCGACAAAGTATCTGGTTAATGATGCTGCTTATTTTACCGGGAAACCATATATCTATGGAGGAGTTTTTCAATTTGAAGGACAGGTAAGTGTGTTTTATCCAGGGGATGGATCACCATGTTTGCGGTGTTTATTCCCTGAGCCACCTCCTGCTGGTCTTGTCCCAAGCTGAAACGAGGCAGGTGTCCTGGGAGTTGTGCCCGGGCAGATTGGACTGCTTCAGGCAACTGAGGCCATAAAGATCATACTCAAAAAGGGAAAGCCATTGATTGGAAAGTTTTTAATCTACCACTCACTTGAGACGGATTTCAAAATATTTCCGGTAAGAAAAAATCCTCAATGCCCTCTATGTAATGAGCAACCAAAAATCAAGGAGCTGGTCGATTATCATGAAGCATGTAGCATTGAGACTCAAAACCAGGCCCAGGTTTGAATTTAAGGAGGGAAGATGTTGAGAACCAAAAATCGAAAAAAGATATTTATCATATCATCCTTCATCCCGATCTTTTTTCTATCTTTAAAATTAAATCTTTCGCTGGCAATACCTAATGGAGGATATGAAAGGTCTGAGATTTTAATTCAACCAGAGGAGCTAAAGATATTGATCGATCGAAAAGACCCTGAGATAAGGGTTATCGATGTCAGGGAGAAGGTCAAATACCTTGCAGGTCATATTTTAGGGGCTTTAAATATCTGGCGGCCCGATATCGTGGATAAGAATCATCCAATTCCAGGGATGATGGCTCCCAAAGAACAGATAGAAGAGCTTATGGGAAAGCTCGGGATAAACAATCAAAACAGGGTTATCATATATTCAGATGGTCCAGATGGTGCAAGATTGTGGTGGATACTCGCTTATTATGGCTTCCCGATTACTCAAATGAAACTTCTTGATGGTGGTCTGGATGGCTGGAAGGCAAAGGGTTACCCGACAGAGATGATTCCTCCAAGGATTACTCCTTCGCAATTCAAGTTGCCGGGGAAAACGAAATCGACTGAATCGCTTCTCTGTACACTTTTAGAGGTAAAAGAGGCATTGAGAGAGCCTAAAAAGGTTGTTCTCGATGTTAGGGCAAGTGAGGAGTATTTAGGAGAAAAGATACTCTCAGGGGCTCAAAGAGCAGGTCGTATCCCAGGGGTTAAATGGATTGAATGGAGGGAGGTCTTAATAAAAGAAGGTCCCTATAAGGGATACTGGAAATCTTCTGAAGAAATAAAGAAACTTTTTTCGGATATAGGTGTAACTCCGGATAAAGAAATTTATATTTACTGACAATCAGGGGTTCGCTCGGCTCACAGTTTGGTGAGTCTATATCTTGTTGGGTTTCCACTTGAGAAACTTCACAATTATGATGGATCATGGATTGAGTGGAGCAGAAGCAAAGAGGCAATTGAAACAGGACGACCGGGTTCTGGGGCTGAAAGGAGATGATAAAAGTATATATTAAAATGATTTGAGTATGATAAGGATTCCAAAGTCAATATATGAGAGTATGATTGAACATGCAAGAAGGGAAGCTCCCCTGGAATGTTGTGGAATACTCGGGGGGAGGGATGGGATGGTTCATAAGGCCTTTGAATTGGTAAATGAAGAACGAAGTCCCATCAAGTACTCAATGTCACCAAAGGAGCAGATGAAGGTATTTGAAGAGATGGAGAGGCTGTCGCTTGATATGTTAGCAATCTATCATTCTCATACACATACAATTCCATTTCCATCAGAGACTGATGTTAAGTTGGCTTATTATCCTGATGTTACATCCATTATCATTTCTCTGAAGGAGGAGATTCCTGTTGTTAAGGCCTTTAAGATCAGGGAGGAAGCGATCTATCCTGAAGATATCGAGGTTTTTATTTAATTTGAAACCAAAAAATTTAAAGTATCAACTTTGAAATGTCTATGGAAGCTCTGCAGATAAGAGATGAACTAAATATCCAGAAAGAATTTAAAAAGGAGAGTTCCTTTTCTCTTCTAAGTTCGATAGGCAACACACCCCTGATTCGGATCCGACAGTTAGCAAAACACCTAAGGGGTGTTCAAATTTTTGCAAAGGCGGAGTGGCTAAATCCCGGTGGATCGGTGAAGGATCGTGCAGCTCTGAAGATTATTGAAGACGGAGAAAGATCAGGTCAACTCAGAAAGGATAAAATCATTCTCGATTCAACATCTGGCAATACAGGTATTGCTTATGCGATGATATGCGCCATTAAGGGTTATAAGGTGGAGCTTGTCGTTCCTGCCAATATCAGCGAGGAGAGAAAGAAGGCACTCGAAGCTTATGGTGTAAAGCTTATATTCACAGATCCGGTTCTCGGATCAGATGGTGCACTTCTTGAGGCAAAGAGGATTTATGAGTCAAACCCAGAGATATATTTTATGGCAGATCAATATAATAATCCCTCAAACTGGAAGGCCCACTATGAGACTACAGGAATGGAGATTCTATATCAGACCGGCGGGAAGGTGACACATTTCGTTTCAGGTGTTGGAACCGGGGGAACATTGATGGGCGTAGGGAGGAGGTTAAGGGAATTTAATTCTGATATTAAACTCTATGGAGTTCAGCCAGATAGTGGATTTCATGGGATTGAGGGATTGAAACATATTGAAACAGCTATAAGGCCAGGTATTTATGATGAGACGATCCTTAGCGGGACATTCTATGTAAAGACAGAAGATGCCTATGAGATGGCTCAGAGGCTTTCGAGGGAAGAAGGCCTATGGGTTGGGCCCTCTTCAGGAGCAGCCTTATCTGCAGTTTTAAGATTGGCTGAATCTATTGAATGGGGTTTGATTGTAACGATATTCCCCGATGGAGGAGCAAGATATCCTGAATATTGTGTTGATTGTGAAAGGCAAAAGAGAAGGCTCTCGGTCGGACACCCACAGCTAAAGCCTTCACCCCCCTAAGGTTTAGCAGTCCAGCCGGGAGCCATCCTAAATTAACTTTTATAATAACTTCGATTAGAAAAATTTATACCTAAATTGAGTATATAATAATTATAAATCATCAATTTGGGAATTAAAAATAGAATAAAAAGTACCTATGAAATAAGGTATTTTTTATTCAAAAATAGGTGTTTTACCTTATTTACATGAAATGATATTAGTAATATTTTGAAATAAAAAAGGCTCTTGGCTTAGGATTTGAAATCATCAGATCCAATTTGCAAAAACCTTCACCCCCCTAAAGGTTTATTTGCAAAGCCAAGAGCTTTTTAATTTTAATATAGATTTTATGAAATGAAAGGCCTTTGGTGAATTTTATTTCGAGCATAAAAGGGGGAATGACAATATCTCTCAGATTATGTTACAATTGTTTTAAAATTTAATAACCTTTTAAATATAACTGGATTATTTAGGTGATCGGGATGAGAAGATTTATTATCATTTTGATTCTACTAATCTTCACACTTCCTGGTTATGCCATAACCATCTATAAATGGGTGGATAAAGATGGGGTAATGCACTTCACGGATGATTATAGTAAGGTTCCTCCCCAATATCGTGATCAGGTAAAGATGGAGGAGAGGAAGGATATAGAAGAGAAATCATCTATCAAAATCAAAGAGCCACAGAAAGAGATAGAAGAAAGAAGCAGAGATAGATACGGTCAGGGTGAGAATTATTGGAAGGAAAGAGTTCGTCCCTGGAAGGAGCGATTGAGGGAGGCACAGAAAAATTATGAAATTGCAAACAAGAAATATCTGGAGAAATCGGAAGAATTGAGCCGTAGAAAGTTCGGAAGTAGAACTCAGTATAAGATGGATATTATAGAGCTGGATAAATTAAATGAAGAGAGGAAAAGATATCAAGCTCAAATCACAGAGGCCAATGAGGCATTAAAAAAGATATCAAAGGAGGCAGAAGAGGCAAAAGCCAATCCTGATTGGCTCAACTAAATAAATTTTCTAAAATTAAATAGTGTATAAATTCTTT
>JBBITW010000104.1:0-12721 GCA_037440525.1 Deltaproteobacteria bacterium | reverse complement strand
AAACCCTATTCCTGAAATCCCCGGAAACACTAAAAAAACTCTCATGTTACTAAGCCTTTTTCAGAATGAAACTGGCCAACCATTTCTTAGCCTGTGTTCGAAGGTCTTTGAAGAAGAAGTCCTCCATGTAACTAGCAGATACCCTTCTCCTTTTTTGAATCTCCTTTCGCTTTTGTAACATCCTACGCAGACCCTTTAAGATCAATGGTAGCGTTTTAAATATAAAGTAGTTCTCTTCTAACAAATGAGAAACGTAAAACCTCAATTCAACAATTAAAATCCACAAGACATTTCTAAACAGATTTTGGGGGAGTGCGTTCTTTATGATGCTCCAGTACCGATTTCGATGTCCAAGGAGGATGTACTCCTTTTTCATTTCTTGACTCATTTCGCGTGTGGCCCCTCTCTTGTGGAACGCAACAGCCCGAGGGGTATATAAGGCCTTCCAGCCGCATAACTGCGCACGCCAACACAAATCAACATCCTCCACATAGAGGTAATAATCCTCATCAAAGTATTCCCCGCCTATCGCAATGTCTTCGAGCATGGCACGTCTATACAGAGGAGCAGCTCCTGAGGGCCCAAAAATATATTCCATTTCGTTGTATTGGCCGTGATCCACCTGATTCTGACCGCGATCCGCGGGAAACATTCCCTTCATGGTGATGCCGGTGGAATCAATAATTTTTGGATGCTCCCCTTTCCTTAAAGCATAAAGATTACCCGAGACCATCCCAATATCGGGAGCCATCTCAATCGTTTTCACCATCTCCTCAACAAACTGGGGGGTCAGAATGATGTCAAAATTCAACGGAAGAATATACTCCCCGGAAGATATCCGCATCGCCTGATTATGGGCTCGACTGAATCCTTCGTTGAATTCATTGCGAATCACCCTCAGCCCTGGGTGTTGTTTCGCCACCCATTCGAATGAGCCGTCTGTCGAATGGTTATCAATAATATTGATCTCAATATTCGCGTAGCGTTGAGATTGAATGGATTCCAGACAATCTTTCAGGAAATGCAATCCATTCCAGTTAACGATGTTGATCGACACCAGTTTCAAATGTCTCTCCTCATGTCAGAAAATAGGAGCATGAAAAACAAGGTCGCCCAAAAAACTAAGACATAAATCGCAGTTGGTACGATGAATAGGATGAAGAATAACTTGTTTGAAATTTTCATCTCTTTTAATCCTTGGTCTTAAAGGAAAACCCTTTCCATGGGATTTTTCTGGACAACCACCTTAACGGAGCTGTGATCTTCCAGCTCCAGCTGTTCAAAATGGCATTAATCTGTGCCTCTCTCTGAAGTATCGGATCTTTGATCAATCCATACTCCTCAAAAGAAGGAAACCTGACCGGCGACCCAGAAACAAAACTTTGAAGCTCCTCCTCAAGTCTCTTGTTTAAATCCTGCCTTCCCCTATCGTACTGAGGATAGAATAAAACGATGATCGACTTGATGAAGGCCTCCATGTCATCGGCTATGCCTAATTCGCGGAAAATGTAAGGATACTGATCAGCAGCGAAGAAGAAGATGGCTCTAAATAGAATATAATCTGCGCTGATGGGTCGAAGAGAAATCCACTCTCGGTCAATGCCCAATAGCCGGTCATTGTTCACGATAATGTTGCAGGGTAGAAAATCGATTGCCTCAGGTGCAACCAAAGGGTATCCTTGCTCATCCCTCTTCCCGGAAGAAAATTTCCCCACCAGTTCGTTATGAAATCTTGCAAAAACCTTCCGAAGAGCCTCGATTGGTGCTTCTTTGTAAAGTGCCTCACACAACGAAAACAAGAGCAAGTCGCCTGGTATCCATTCCGAATCACCGGGATTAAGGTTTATGAATCCCTCAGGTCCTTTTGTGTCCGTCACTCTTTTTTTGCGGATGATTAATGAATTGGAACCCTCTTCTCTTTCGAGGGTGGTGTTGATCTGAAAAGGAGGTATTCTATTCGTAGAGAGTCGTTTTGCGATCCATTCGGGTTTCGCCATTTTATCAAAAGTCCTCTGATGGGGTGAGGCAATGATCAGAAAAGAATTTGCGAAGTCGTAAATCATCTCGTTCTGAACAAGTGACCTGATCACCAGCGCCTCATTAAAATAATGCCGTCTGCTTTGGCTATAATCCTCAAAAGGCGTCTTGATCCAGTTATGAAGGTAATAACTGGCCGGGTGAGGGACTTCGCGAATAATCGTATCGGTCAGTTTGTAATCAGGGAATGGATAATAGATTTCGTAATGGTACAGTTGCGCTTTCTCTAATAGCTTTTTAATTTCATTTCTGCAAAACGTAATTCCGATCTTCCTTTCTGGATAACCATGGATGCCATCGAAAAGCCTCCCCGTATGATCTTCGGTACATCCACTCCAGTACTTCAGGCCAAATCTATTTTCGATAGCAACAATGATACATCCATTGTCTCTGAGCGCTGTTAATACATGTTTCAGCATTTCTAAGCATGCTTCTTCCCCTGTGCGATTACCCTTCAAGAAGTAAAGAGGGGCATACTCTAGGACCCCCACAAGCGTTACTACATCGTAGTCCTTGTCAAACTCTAATTCTTGAAGAGACGACCAGTAAACTTTGACGTTGCGGAGGTCTTCACATCTCCTTTTCGTGATCAAGGCTCTCTTGTAACTCCCCTCAATAGCATCAACATATTCAAAGTGTTCACCCATATATCTTGTAAGAGCACCACAGCCGGCGCCCACTTCGAGAACCTTAGATTCTTTTTTTAAAAAATTGAGTGCCCTGATGATATTTGTTCTTAGGTTGGAAAGATGATACCTCGTAGGCCAGTCCTTGATTAAGGATGCTAATTCCTTGGAATCCGAGCTATGGTCGGTCGATTTCTCAATGATTTTCAAGAGTACGTCTTCGGACCCGTCTTCATAATCGAAGTCCCGATGGTCTCTTGTCTTGAGGTAATAGAGGCCTGTTTTCTTGTCAAATGGAAGCGAAGTCAGCTTTTCCCGCCTGTACATAAATAGACGCTCTCTGCCTAAATTCAAATTTTAATTCAGACCAGCAGGGTTAGAAATATTAAGGAAACCATTAGCTTAGGTCCTCGGACAATATCTTTATTTCTGTTCCCAAATTAACCATTCCAAAACTTCTATCGCTTGGTAGCACTTCAATGTGAACAAGGTCATACCTTCGATCCACTGGGATGATACCTTCGGAAGTAATTTCTGCAACTCCCGCGGACAAAAAATAATGCCCCGGCTGGAGATTAATATTCACTTTGTATTCGGCAACTATTTTTCTCTCATGAGTGAGTCGGGGAACTTCCACGTCTGCATACAAGGTGTTGATTCCATACAATTCTATCCCATCTATTGTTTTCACAGTGATACCGAGAATCGGTTTCTCAACCAATCGATAACCCTTGATTTCAATTCGAAATAAGATACTGTCTCTGCTCCTCACGGCTGTTATTTCCTCTCCTCGGAGATTCAAAATATGAAAATCGACGATGCGGGCAAAGCCGTTTCCATAGCGAAACTCATTTCTATTATAATTCGCCCGCTTTGGGCAAAGATCTTCCTGAATTTGGGCGTCTGGGATAAAGTAGGTGTTATCCTGTTCGGAATCTTCATCTATTTTCCAAGGGCGTTTTCCACTGCTCTCTTTATCTGCTTTGCCGCTCATCAGAACTATATAGGTGTTGATCACGTTTACTGGTGCGTTAATGGACTGGATAGAGCCTTTGTGGAGCAGGATCACTTTACCCGTATGCTTCTGAATTGTACTCATATCGTGACTCACCAAAACAATGCTTTTCCCATTCTCTTTGAATTCTCTAATCTTACTAAAACATTTCGCTTGAAACTGAATATCTCCCACCGCCAGCACTTCATCGACCAATATAATATCCGGGTTGCTGTGTATAGCAACTGAGAAACCCAGCTTCACCAGCATTCCGCTTGAATAATACTTGACTGGTGTATCAATAAAGTCACCGATATCAGCGAATTCTATAATCTCGTTAAACTTTTCATCAACCTCTTTTTTGGTCATCCCTAATATTGCAGCATTGATGTAAACATTTTCTCTTCCCGTAAGTAGTGGGTGAAATCCGGCACCCAATTCAATGAGCGCACCTACCCTTCCCCGTATAGTAATCTTGCCCTTATCCGGCCAGAAGATTCCATTAATAAGCTTGAGAAGTGTGGTTTTGCCTGATCCATTGGGACCGATAATTCCAAGGGTTTCGCCTTTCTTAACCTCGAATGAAATATCTTTCAAAGCCCAGAATTCATCCTTTCTCAATTGATCAGACCTTGAGCTCAGACCGAGCATGTTCTTACCGATGTCAATTGCCCCGTAGAACATGGACCTCTTTAAGGACTTGCAGTATTTCTTTGAGACGTTCTCAACGCTTATGACGGTATCTTTATCCATTTTAGATTCGTTCAGCGACTCGAGTTTCCGTGAGATGGAATCCGAACAAGCATAAAACAAATAATATGATCGATATAAAAGATACTATGAGAAACCCATACCAATCAGATACAACCCCTTTTAATATAAGATCACGCGGAGGGGATACCAGATAGTAAAGAGGGTTATATTTTGTTATGATAGCTAAAAGTCCATCTTTTGGCTTCGCATACAAAACCGGTGTGAAAAACATCATGAACATTAACAAAATTGAAATGATATTCCCGATATCTCTTATGACCCCATTTAAGAGAGACGTGAAGAATCCAAGTCCAATCGTAAATAATATCAGGGGGATGATAAATATTGGAATCAGTAAACCCATAATACTTGGTGTTCTTCCATATCCGATAAATAAAATGCAAACTATGATGATTTGAATGATAAAAGGGATAATTGCCTTCCCTGCAGCAGCAATAACAAGAGACTTTTTGGAAAAATTAATTTTCAAAATCATAGGACCCGCATTTATCAGAGAGTTTGAGCAGGCAACCAGTCCATTAGAAAAAAATTGCCAGACGGCCATGCCAATCAATGCATAGATCGAATAGGGTACTCCGATATCTCCAATGTTAAGAATGCCAGATCGGTTTAAAGCGATGAAAACAGCGATGCTGACAAGAGGGAAAATAATTGCCCATAGCACTCCCAAAAAGGATTGTTTATATGAAGATAGGAAATCCCTTCTAAATAATTGATAGGTTAACCATCTATTTTCCATAAGTTCAGTAAAAATCTGGTTAAATATTGATAGGTATCCCTTTTTTAACAAATTATCAGGTTCATAAATGGTAATCATCTCTTTCATCTTAATTAACCAAACCTAACGAAATCTCTTTTGTTATTAATTGGAACACTTTCTCCTTCCAGTCAAAAACAAATATCTTTTTTCTCTTACGAATTAATTGGATGAGATGATTAGTATACTGTTCGTCAGAAAAAAATCGTCTTATCCTATTTGCAATTGTCTCCAAATTTACAGGATCGAATAACAAATCCTTGTAATGGAGAATATCATTGATGCCTGGAATATCGCTTCCAAGACATGGTAGGTCACAACCAATCGCCTCAAGCAAGGCATTGGGCATTCCTTCATTTAATGAAGGTATCACGAAGAGATCCGAAACCTGATAAATCTTCCAGAGTTCCTCTTTTTCGAGCCAACCTGTGAAAATAACCCACTGCTCAATCCCCAATCTTCTTGTCAATTCTTTCAGGGATTCTTTATAGTGCAAATCAGTCCGGGTGGAACCATCTCCAACGATCAAAAGATAAATATCTTTGGTCTCTAATTTTGATAAACATTCTATAAGGAATTCAATATTCTTACCCCGGTTCAAAATGCCTGCTGTTACCAATATTCTTACATTTAGAGGAACGCCATATTTTTCCCTTGTCTTAGAAATATCTTCCGATTTCGAAATATTTATCGAAGGGATATTGTTATAGAGGACCTGAACATCCACCTTCTTTCTAAGAATTTCACTTCGGGATGCTTCATTATTGGTGATGATTCGATCAGAATACCGAATTCCAATTTCTTCTATGGTCTTCGTGAGACATAAGATTGTTTTTGATGAGTTCTGCCATTTGGAGCCAAAAAACATATTTCCTCTAATAAAAGTTACCATTGGTCTTTTTAAAATATTCTTAGAAAGGGTTTGTATAAATGCGTAAAGTGAACCGAAAGAAATGATGAGATCAATTCTGTTGCTATAACCCACCCAAACAGACCAGAACGGAAAAAGTATGAGAACGAGCATTCTTGGAAATAGACCATCTGCCTTTTTGGATGGAAAATACATCTTGTGGTTAAAAAATAAATAATGCTTGATCGGAATCGGTGTGAGGGACAAACAATGCACTTCAACACCTCTTTCTAAAAATGCCTCAAGCATCATTAGGAATCTATCGTACGCTCCGCCTCTTTTTACCGTATACATAGCTGTTAGAATCTTCATTATAGTGCCATTTGGTTAAGGTCAAGGGAAGGATGCCTGTTTAGTTTTAGGGGCAAGGAGATGGTTTTTAAATTAGCCATAACCCCTTCACCTTACTCATACTGGCTTCTTAACCAATGTCTCAACTTAAACAATTTTAAAAGCAGATATCCTTAATACATATCGAACTCGCACCATAAATCTTTTTCAGTTTCTCTCTTTTTTTCTCATTTTCTTTCAAAGAAGTGATTAATATACAGTCTGATCTCAATCCCTCAATTCGGCTAATAGGTTCAACTTCAAAGCCAAAAATAATCTGCGGTTGAAATTTCTCATCATCCTCAACAATGCCAACCAATTTGAGGTTGGTTCCTTGAAGGGTAATGTAGGCTACCTCCATTTCGTCGCTTAAACCATAAAATACAATTCGCTTAAACCCTGCATTTTGTATTTCTAAAAATCTCTGTGAAATAATCTTCTTCAATTCAAGGTAATGTTGGACTGTATTTGAAATCAGTCTTAATGTTAGTCGAGCTTTTTCTTCAAATCCTTTTGGTGTCAGGCAATATTCAATTTTTTTCCGGTTTAAATCCCGAATTCGAATCCATCCTTTTCGTGCCATCCTCTTGATACAAGCATTGGTAACCCCCAGAGCAATTCCAAATTTATGGGATAATTCTCTTTGTGAAACAATGGGATTTCTTTCGAGTTCCTCCAATAAACGAAGATCCCTTATTTCATTAGATAGGTTATGTGTGCTTGAACTTTCCACATCAACTCTGTGTGGTTTAGGGTCTTTCGGTTAAGGTTACGAAGCCCGTTTCATAAACTGTTACCTTTTACTGATGATACGGGCCTCGTCACCGTTAACCGTAGCTAAAAACTTTTTCCCTTTTACGTACAACTTTTGTAAATTAAAGGACAATTTCTGTCCAGTGTTCAATGGTTGAACAAAGGGCTAAAAACATAATACAAAATAACCTGTTAAATTTAAAGCAAAATTTAAATAAATTATTTTTCTTGGGGAAATTCATAAATATTTATATAATTTTTGAGCAATTTATGTGCCAAATTTTGGCAGTGAGGTAAAGTGGATGGAATATTGGCTGAATTTAAGTGTGATTTTAAAAATCGAATGAATAATAAAGAGCTATATTCTTTTCTTTGGCGTAGTTTTCTACATCTGGCTCGCTGATCATATAAGTTACCAAAACTGGAAATATTTCTTCAAATAATCCTTCGATTCTATCCAATTTCTTCTTTATAAATTCATCAACTCCGTTTTTTGAAAGTTGACTCTTTGCTTCTCCAATAATGATTATCCTTTTACCATTTTTGGAAGCCTCTCCAAAAATATTCACTTCCAATGGAATTCCAGCCTTATCCTTTATAAATCTTCTTCGCAGTCTTTCCTGAATAATTATTCCATAATCCCTTTTTAATAGCTCAGGAATTGCCTTAAAGGCCTCATCCTCAAGTCTATATCCTACAGTCATAGATAATCCACCGAGTTGTATTCGAGTCTCCTTATGCTCTGCAATAAGATTCCTTAATTCTTCTTCGGTTCTTTTTTGGGCCTCAGCCAACTCTTCTACCTTTAGTTCAGTTCTTTTTTGAGCCTCAGCTAAGCTTTCGATGGCTCCTTCAACTCTCGTAAGACTCTCCTCACTTCTCCTTTGGGCCTCAGCCAGTTCTTCTACCCTTTGCTCAGTCCTCTTTTGAGCCTCAGCAAGCTCTTTAACAACATCTTTTAATTCAGATATGTCTTTTCGAATAATTTGAGTCTCTTTAAGTCTCTCATCAATTATTTCAATAATGGCCCTTTTTAATTTTGGAGTAATTCTGAGGTCATTTTGTTTTGAAGTTTCCATCTTTTAAAATCTCCAAAATTACTTTTTAATAAAAATATATCAAATTTTTTAGAAAAATAAAAGTAATTTCTTATGAGGAATCTCAAGGATTAAAGATATTCTTAGATTTTACCCTTGCGGAATTCTTCCTGTATTTCTATAGTTTTTTTAGGGAGGTATCTTCTTAATTTATTGACAAAGAAAAGCCACTTTAATCTTCGTTCTACTGGCCATGAGCGATATTCATCTATTTGATCTTTTGTAAGGATATATGAAAAACCCTTTTTTTCTTCCATTTGACCATCCTATAATTCAAATCTATTTACGAACCAAATCTTCTTCTTAGTTTCCCAAACGAGTCTTTGGACTTCTTCAAGCCAATTTAGAATATCTTCTGGCTTTAAGTTAATAAAATCTTTTATTTCCTCTGCAGAATGAATCCTCTGGTAATCAAAGGTTTCTTTAAACCACTCCATTAAGAATTCATAAGGGACTTCCTTTGGATTCTTGAAACTTTCATTAAGTGGCCTCTTAAGGTATGCATATTTATAAAGTTCTTCAATGTCCATGGATATTCTTTTTTAACTCCTTAATTAATGTAAGATGATGAATATCTTCGAGGTCCCTTGGTCTACCTGATAATTTTTTTAATTCAATAAGATCATCAATCGAAATAAGATATATTGGGACACTTTTTATGTAAATTGTAGTTCTTGATTGATAGGATTTATCGAAATCAATGGGATTTTTCAAAAAAATATCAACATGTTTTATTGGATCAGAAAGATCAATAAAAGTGAACACCACTGTACCTTTCTCTTTTGCCCATTCTTCCCTTTTCTCACTTAAAGTAAAGTCAATTGGCTTTACCGGAACTTTCGGCTTGCAATTAATTTTTTCCATCGCTTTAATAAGTTTTTTTAAATTTTCTTCTTTCAAATCAACCATAATATCTAAATCTACTGTCATTCGGGTGTAACCATAAAGATTAACAGCCATACCCCCAACGATAAGGTACTTCACTTCTTCTTCAAATAATGCCTTAAAAATTTCTTCGTATACCAATTAGCCTCCATTGATAAAAAGGGTTAGGAACTCTGGGTGTTAGAATATAACGAATATGTTTCTTTCGTTTAGTATTAGTTGGTAATACCAAATTTTCTGAAAAATCCCCCTAATCAAATAGCGATATGGGTATTGTTACCCTTATTTTTGATGCTTTATTCAAATAATTTTTTTTCATAAATCTTTTTAATTTTATCAATACAAACCGGCCAGAGAGCTTTCTCTTTGACTATTGATCGATTCAATATGGAACTTCTGTATCGTAATTCTTTATCGTTTATGGCCATGAGAATCTTTCTGGCTAAAATATTTTCATCATCCACAGGAAATAAAAACCCATTTTCGCCCTCTTTGATCCATTCTCTGTTAGAAGGGATATCACTAACGATAGGAAAACAACCGGAGGCCATTGCCTCAAGCAAAGAGACAGAAGTCCCATCATACAGAGATGTTGAGACATAGATGTCGGATTGCGATAATAAATCGGGCATTGTATTGTGTGGAACTCGGCCAAGAAATTTTACAGCTTCCTTTATTTTCAGTTGATCAACTTCCTTCTCCAATCTTTCCCTCTCCGATCCGTCTCCTGCAATAATAAATTTTGTTTCTGTTTCATCTATAAGAACTATCGGTATTGCACGAATCAAAATTGAAATATTGTAAATTGGCATAAGATTTCGATTGCTAAATACTGTGATATATTTCCTGCCTGTCTCTCTCTTCCTTTTTTCTCCAGAATCAACAAAGGCCTTATCCACTCCCATTGGTATGACTGATATCTTTTCTTTCGGAAGACCAAGCATCTCAAGTTCTTTACCCTGGACCTCTGAAACACAACTAATGTGGATTGCATTTCTACAAACGTAGGTAAATATTTTTCTGTATAATCCTTTTTTTTGTATGGCTAACCTCAGGTCTGATCCATGGATAGTTAAGAAAATTGGTTTTCTCAAAAGAGCTCCTACCCAAACTGCTATGAGCCCTACTGGAATTGCCCAGTGAACATGAATAAGCTGGTATTTCCATTTCAATACTACATAAAAGGTAATTAAAAATCCTATTTTATAGTAGAGAAACATTTTAAAATAAGGAATTTTTTCATATTCAATTAGCAGCTTACCTTTTGCGAGAAACGGAAAGCGATATACTTTAATCTTATCCTGTTTTTCAAAATAGTGGCTACTTTTATATATTTTGGGAGTAATGACAGTTACCTCGTAGCCTTCCTGCTGGAGGTGGGTTACAATTTTTTTTATGAAGATTCCCCTGTAAGAAGATTCAAAATCAGGATAAGCATTAGTAAGGAATAGGACTGATTTCTTCATAACCTATTTAGCATAGTTAAAGGAGCATAAAGGGTATCCGTTATATCAAATAGTTGTCTGTAATTTCTATTTGGCCATCATTCCATTCCTTATGCTTTTTATATTCTTTATCACTGAGAAACTCTTTTTTTTAATTCCAAATTCTCTTTTTGAATCCTTAGAATCTCCTTTCGAAGTGTAAGAATCTGTAAAGCAATAAAGCCAAAAGAAAGGATTTGAATTCCCCCCAAGATTAGTAGTAAGGCAAAAGTAATGAGTGGTCTTCCAGGGGTTAATCCTCCTGTGTATCTCAAATAAGCAACATAAATGCCAATCAATAATCCGATTCCAAGGGTTAATATACCTATAACCCCAAAAATGATCATAGGTTTTTCAAAGGCAGAAAATACAAGGTGGGAGATTGCTGTTTTCTTGAATCTGAATTTTGATTTTCCTTTCTCCCTCCCTTTAAGAATAGCTGGGATCTCTTTAACCCGATAACCGAGGGCGATTGCTTTAGAAAGAATTTCAAGGTGAATCTCTTTTCCATCTGATTCAAGTTCAAGTGATTCAAGAACTTTTCTTCTATAACCTCTGAATATTCCTGTAGAAGTATAGATTCTATTTGGCATTGTAAATCTAAGGATCTTATTCCCTAATTTGCTGATCCAGAGGCGAAGAGCTGGAACGTTCTGAACTCCTCCCCCTGGCATATAGGGGGATGCAAGGACAAAATCAATCTGGGAATCTTTTCTCAGAGCTTCTACCAAATCAAGAATATAATGGGGATCGTAACTGAGGTCAGCATCAATTGATACAATAATTTCTCCCTTTGCCTCTTGAAATCCCTTTCTAAGGGCCATTCCCCTACCAACATTTTTGGGATACGAAACAATTCTTAATTTTTCATCCTGATTTGCTAAATTACTCAATATTTCTAAAGTGTTATCAATACTTCCATCGTTTACTGCAACAATTTCATAAGTTCCGTTAAAAGAAACTAATGCCTCCTCAACTTTTCTAAGAGTTGATTCCACATTCTCAGATTCGTTAAACATTGGAATGACGATTGAAAGGTCCATATTATTTAATCGTGATTAAAGGTTATGGCTACGCCGTCTGTATCGCTAAGAAAAGGTAATGTTTATCCCCTCTCTTTTGAAAGATAATTAGTAATTGCTTTGATATATCGTGGAAATAGTTCTTCAGCCATATACCAGTCTGTTTCTAAGACCCGCTGATGGTGCAAGTTTCTGTGCCAGGTCTAAAGGAATGATTTTGAGCTCCCCTGCCTTTATAAAGCTTTCGTAATAATCATCAGGAACAGTATGACCTATCTGAACAATCATATGTATATTTATATCAACGGCTGCTTCAATCAATTCTTGCAAAAGTCTTTCAGTTGCTTTTCTCTTGTATAAATCCTGTAAATATTCAACAGTATTCATGCTTTTAATTGGTTCTAACATCTTAAGATTTTCTACAATAATAGCAAGTTTCCTTTTTGATGATCTCAACTTCAATGGGACTCATATAAGCCCTCTTTCATCGAGAAAATTGTGTATTAACTTTTCCTGTGCATCGCGCAATTTTTTTGTATCGACATAAATTCGGAATGTTAAAGACTGGAATGTATTGAACAGACCTGGTGTTTGTTCGAAAAGTACTTTGCCCTTTTGAATAGCCGAGAATTTCAAAAGAGGACTTGAACGACTTAAATCAATCACATCTACTCCATCCGTTCTTAAAAGCTGGATCACCCGATTAGTAAGAATTAATATATCAACTGGCCTATCAAATAAGAATCCTATATCAATATCACTCCCAGAATGATGCCCGGATGATATTGTAGACCCGAATAGCAGGACAAGCTGCAAGCCTTCATCTTTAAATAGAGGTGAGAGCTTGTTTTGAATTTCCTCTATATTGAATTTAATCATATAGTTTTATGATCCTTAACCTAAAAAAGGTGTATTATTAAAAATGTGTAACGTTATCGAAGCTGGTATCGATACTTGATTTTTGAAGCTTGAGGCACTCATTTCTTATCGAGCATCAAGCTTCTAATTTCGATATGAGCACCGTCACCATAGAACGATAGGTTTTTTACGGT
>JBBITW010000103.1:0-12751 GCA_037440525.1 Deltaproteobacteria bacterium | reverse complement strand
AGATTCCTCGCTCCGCTCGGAATGACAATTTAGTAAAGATTGCTTCGCAATGACAATCTTGAATTGCTCAATTTAGATATAATAATTTTTATAATAATAAAGGATTAAAATAACCTCGCAATTTAGGTTATAATAAAGTATAAAGATATTTTAAACAATTTTTAATAGGGAGGAATTGATGATGGAATTTATTAAATCAAAAGATGGTATTGTTATTGCGTATAAAAAAAAGGGTGATGGACCCCCACTCGTTTTGATTCATGGAACAGGTTCAGATCATACCCGCTGGATAACAGTTCTTCCAGAGCTTGAAAGACATTTCACAGTTTATGCTGTGGATCGAAGAGGTCGAGGTGAAAGCGGTGATGCTGATTCTTATAGCATTGATCTCGAATATGATGATATAGTAGCAGTTGTAGAATCAATTTCTGAACCAGTAAATCTGCTCGGACATTCTTACGGGGCAATATGTTGCTTGGAGGCCTCCCTGAAAACTTCAAAAATTAAGAAACTTATTTTATACGAACCTCCAATCCACACTAATACTGGGATGAAATCATCCTCTGATTCATTAGAGAGGGTAAAAGAGGCAATTCGGGAAGGAGAAAATGAAAAGGCCCTTTTGATTTTTCTTCAGGAGATTGTTAAAGTCCCTGGGCATGAAATTTTAATACTGAGATCTCTTCCAAATTGGCCTTCGAGATTGGCCGCCGCCCATACTATCCCACGAGAGGAGGAAAGCGTCCGTAATTATGTTTTTAAACCAAGCCGATTTTCTAAAATGTATACACAAACCCTTCTTCTTTTGGGGAGTGATAGTCCTCCCTTATTTCAGGATGCAATTAAAACCCTAAAAGACTCTATCCCAAATAGTAGGGTAATAGTTATGCCAGGACAACAACATGCGGCTATGGATACCGCTCCAGAAATTTTTTTAAGGGAGGTAATAAATTTTCTTATGTCATAAATGGCTATTAAAATTACTGGATCATCTACAAAAAAGTTGATAAAATCATGAGGATTCAATGGGTCAAGGGTTCGAAGAAAAAACTTAAGATTACAAAGAGCTAAAAATTTGGCAAAGGTCATATCAAAGTATGTTTAGGTATTTACAAAAATAGAGATTAGGAGAAGTTAAAAAAACGATTAAGGCACTAATAAAGTCTTTTCCTCCAGAGGCGGATCCGATTCTGTCGGAGAACCCTTTATAAAAACTAAATTGGAGAAGAACCAAATTATTTAAGTTATAATTAAGGGGAGAAATAATTTTTGGAAACGATATTTCGAGAGATTATTGCTGATCTAAAATCATATATTGAATATTTAAAGGGAATAGGAGTTGATACCATTCCCTTCTCTGAAGATGCCCCCAGATGTAACATAAGATCAAAGATAAAGATCCTAAAGGAGATCCGCGAGGAACTCGGGGATTGTAAGAGATGCAAACTTTATCGAACCCGAAATAAAATTGTTTTTGGAGAGGGCAATCCAGAGGCAAAATTGATGCTAATTGGAGAGGGACCCGGTTACGACGAGGATATTCAGGGTAAACCCTTTGTAGGAAAGGCTGGCCAACTTTTAACAAAGATTCTTCAGGCTATCAATCTCCAGAGAGATGAGGTGTATATCACAAATATCATCAAATGCAGACCCCCTCAGAACCGTAACCCTGAATATGAAGAGATTGAAAGCTGTTATCCCTTTCTTTTAAAACAGATAAATGCAATTCAGCCAAAAATCATATGTGCCCTGGGAACATTTTCTGCTCAGACCCTTCTTAAAACTGATGCTAAAATCACATCACTGAGAGGGAAACTATTTCAGTTTTCCGGGATTAAGGTTATACCCACTTATCACCCAGCATACCTCCTTCGAAACCCTGAAAAAAAGAGGGATGTATGGGATGATATAAAAAAGGTTGCAAATGAATTGGCCAAACTTGGATGAACCTGATCAGAGAGTGAATTTACCCCTTCGGAGAAAAAAAGCGATAGTTCAATTCGTAGTTTTTCTCCTGTAATGTTTCAAGAATGCTTGAGGTTATATCCTTTATGAGAAGTTCCAGAATGGAGAATCTCTTTTTTGGATATATTACCATTGGTTTTTCCTTTATACCAACCAGTTTGGCCGCTGTGTCAATTGCATCCTGGAGATTACCGAGCTGGTCGACCAATCCTAATTGTTTAGCCTGCTCCCCTGTCAATATACGTCCATCTGCAATCTGGGTTACCTTAGCTCTATCCAATTTCCTTCCCTCTATCACTGCCTGTATGAATTGCTGATGAACATTATGGATGACTCCCTGGATTAGCCTTTTCTCTTCTTGGGACATTTCACGAAATGGGGAACCGATATCTTTATGTTCACCACTCTTAATGACCACTCCTTTTATTCCAATCTTTTTGAGAAGCTCCTCAATATTTGTAAACTCCATCAATACACCGATTGAACCTGTAATTGTTCCTGGATTGGCAACTATGAGATCAGATGCGCATGCAATATAATAACCCCCAGAGGCAGCTACAGATCCCATAGAGGTGATTATCTTCTTCTTTGTCTTTATCTTCGTTATCTCCCTATAAATCTCCTGAGATGGTCCTACCCCTCCGCCAGGGGAGTCAATTCTCAAAATGATTGCCTTCACCTCAGCATCCTCTTCATAGCGATGAAGCTCTTCAATAATTGGAGATGACTGGGTAATCACCCCTTTAATCTCCACAATCCCGATCTTATCTCCGAAGGTGAACCGAGGTGGTCCTTCTCCCCTGAAAAATCTGGGGATTAAGAGGAGTGCTGTAAAGAAGAAAGAGAGTATGACTACAATTACAATCAATCCCACAGCGATTCTCTTTCGTTTCATTGAATGGACCCTCCAATGATTTTTAGATGTTAAACATTTTTATAATTTAAATTTATATTATCAGATGATTCATTGTCATTTACCCTTAATTTCATAAAGGTGAAATTCTAATGGTCTCAAAAGGAGCCACCTGAAAAAGGCGAATAATTTTCATCTTGACTAATTCGAGGATGGCCAAAAATGTAATAATGATCAGTCTCCGGGAGGCATTTTCCGGGAAAAGGAGATGAAAGGCGATACTCCTTTTCTCCCTCTGGAGAAGATTAATTATATCCTGCATCTTATCTTCTACAGTAATACGGTCTAATACCACTTCATGGACAGACTCCTTTTCTGACCTTTCTAAGAGTTTACGAAATGCCTCCAAGAGTTCAAAGAGTGTCGCTTCTATCCTTTCTTCCTCTTTGATTTCATCCTCTTTTAATGATGTCAATCTAACGAAGAAATCCCTATCCAGAATAGGTCTTCTAATTAACTCATCTGCAGCCATTTTATATTTTTGGTATTCAATGAGTCTTCGAACCAATTCAGCTCTCGGATCTTCTACATTCTCCTCTTCCCCTTCTTTGGAAGGTTTTGGGAGCAGCATCTTCGATTTTATATGAAGGAGCGTTGAGGCCATGAGGAGATACTCTCCAGCAATATCCAGGTTTAAAACCTTCATCAATTTAAGGTATTCTAAATATTGCTCTGTAATTCGAGCAATTGGTATATCGAATATGTTCAATTCGTCTTTGTTTATTAAGTGAAGTAAAAGGTCAAGCGGACCTTCAAAATTTTCAAGCCGAAATGTATAGGGAGATCTTTCTTCCAATAAGACATTATCTTCGGCCATCATTATACCCCATAAGCCTTTAACAGGTAATCAATTTCGTCCTGACGGGTTATAACCTGTTCATCAAGGCGCGCCTTAAGGAGGTCGTTCAGTCTTCTCTTAATTCCTGGACCAGGTTTAATTCCCATCTTTACCAAATCCGCTCCCCTTAAAATCGGCTTTGTGTCCTTAAGCTGTGTAAAATAGAGTGATATGTATTTTCTTGTGAGGTTCTGAGTGGTTTTAGCCATCATGAATAGTTTCACTTCAGTAGGTATTGGATTGAGCAATTCATAGATTTCTGAGCGTCTTGGTTCAATACCTGCTTCAATCCAGGAGAATATCTTTAATAGTGTTTTCTCTGCCTGTCTCTTTCCTTCCATCACTCTAATTTTAAACTTACCAACCATATCCAATCTTTGGCATATTTCTATAACCCCTTCTTCCTTCAAGGAATCGATTAGACCATAAAAGTAAATAAGCCATCTATCATATTTCTCTTCAAGGAAAAGGAGATCAAACCATGAGATCACATGTTGGATCTGTTCAAAAAGATTTATCTTCTCTTCGTCAAATTTAAGATTGGGATGAAGCAATTGAAACAGATTGAAATCATTCATCCGTCTTAAAGCAGGGAGGGGATTCTCTTCTTGAAGAATCAAAATAAGCTCAGAGAATAGCCTTCCTCCTGAGAGACGATCCATAAAACCCATCTTTACAGCATTCCTCATCAGATTTTGAGTTTGCTTACCGATCTGAAACTTGAACCTCTGTTCGAATCGAATTGCCCTGAAGACCCTCGTAGGGTCTTCAACGAATGAAAGATTATGAAGGACACGAATCACCTTCTCCTTTATATCCTTTACCCCCCCAAAAAAATCTATCAATTCTCCAAAGGATTTCGGATTAAGATGTATGGCCAATGTATTGATTGTAAAATCCCTTCTATATAGGTCCATCTTGATAGAGCCCTTTTCTACAGTTGGTAGCGCACCAGGGGATTCGTATACCTCCAGACGCGCTGTAGCGATATCTACCTTTAAACCATCTGAGAAAAGGATAATAGCTGTTCCAAACTTTCTATGGGTTCTAATCCTACAAGGAAACCTCTTTTCAAACTTCTCGGCAAATAGAATTCCATCCCCTTCAACTACAATGTCTATATCAAAATTTTCAACCCTCATCAGCAGATCCCTTACAAACCCTCCTACCGCATAAACAGAATATCCCAGCTCATCCCCTACTTTGCCAAATTCCATCAGGAGTTGATAAATTCGTTTTGGGAAACGCTCCTCCATTAACTTAGAAATAACCTTCTTCTTCCCATAAAGGGGTTGACTTTCAAATAGGGAGATCCTCTTCCAGGATTTTAACATCTCCTCCTGGATGCCTCGCATCACGTCCCCTAAAGATATTATCCCTATTAGTCGATCCTTTTGAACTACAGGTAAGAGGTGCTGGTTCTGTCCTATAATCAATTCCTGAATTCTGCTGAATGGAGTATCAGGTGAAACGACAGAGAACTCAGTTGACATATATTCCTTTATAGAGGAGTCCTTTAATCCATGGTGGATTGCCCTTTCAACAACTTCCTTAGAAATCAATCCAATCACTTTTTCTCCCTGACAAACAGGGAGTATATTGAGGTTATAACGGTTCATGATCTCACGTGCCTCTTCAATCGTCCTCTCCGGTTCAATCGTCTTAACTGGGAAAACCATTATATCCTTCGCTACCTTTTTAGGCCGAACCATCTCCTTTAGGAGATTTAATAAACGATCATGGGCCTCAATCAGCGTCATCCCCTTTATTGTTGCCGAAGCAGCAGTAGGATGACCTCCCCCTCCAAATTCACTTGCAATCTCAGATACATTAACCTCCTCAAGCCTGCTTCGACCAATCAGATAGATACGATCTTCCATATGCACCAAAACGAAAAGGACATCAAGATTCTCCATATCCTTAAGCTTATGGACGAGGATGGCAATATCACCAACATATCGCTCAACATAGGCTTGGGCGATCACTATTTCAATTCCTTGAATATTATAACGAGTAGCGGATTGAATCAACTCATTGAGCAAGAATATCTGTTCCGAAGTTAACTCCTTAGTGATTATATTAGATAGAATATTGAAGTTAGCACCCTTACGAACAAGATAACCTGCTGCCCTAAAATCTTCCTCTTTTGCCGATGGAAATGTGAGGTTTCCTGTATCTTCATAGATACCAAGAAGCATGATGGTAGCTTCATCACCTGAGATCTCAATTCCCTTTTCCTGGAGGATTCCTACGAGGATAGTTACTGTGGAGCCAACTTCTGCAATGACTTCCACCTTCCCGTGAATGTCCTCGGATGAAGGGGGATGGTGATCATATATATGAATTTCTAATTCAGGCCTTTTGATGATCTCTGAAAATTTCCCTATCCTGCTTAGCTGTCGGGTATCAACCAGAATCAGTTTCTTTATCTCTTGGAGATCAATATTTTTTACCCTTTCCACTTCAAATGCATAGAGTGTTGAGTGAATAAAAAATTCTCGAAGGTTTCTCTCCTGTGAACCGGGGAAAACAATTACAGCATTGGGATAGAGCTTCTTTGCAGCCAGCATCGATGCCAGTGAATCGAAGTCTGCATTTGTGTGTGTGGTAATGACTTCCATAGAAGAAATTCCAATCAACAAATTCCAAATCCCAGATAAGCTCCAATAACCAACGAACCAAATAAAAATAGTTTCTGCCTATGGGTCATTGAAGTTTATGATTGGTATTTGGAATTTGTTTATTTTTATTTTAACCTCTTGGGTGAAATTTTTGGTGAACCCTTTTCAATCTTTCTCCTGTCACATGAGTATAAATCTGTGTTGTGGAAATATCCACATGGCCAAGCATCATCTGGACAGAACGTAGATCCGCACCTCTTTCTAAAAGGTGACTTGCGAAGGAATGCCTGAGTAGATGGGGTGTAATCCTTTTGCGAATTCCTGCCTCCCTGCCATAGGCCTTAATATTCTTCCAGAATTGTTGGCGGCTCATCCTCCTCCCCGAGCGATTAATAAAGAGGTAAGGACTTTCATTTCCCTTTGAAAGCAAAACCCTGGCCGTCTTTAAATAGTAGGAGACCCATTTCATGGCCTCTTCTCCGATAGGAACAATCCTTTCCTTAGAACCCTTTCCATGAAGGAGAACATATCCTCCCTCAAGGTTGACATGATTGAGGGGGAGATGTGTTAGTTCAGAAACCCTCATACCTGTTGCATAAAGTATTTCTAACATAGTCTTGTCTCTCACTCCAAGAGGGGTCTTTGTATTTGGTTGTTCAAGTAATTTTTCAACTTCCTTTAATGTCAATATTTCTGGAAGTTTTCTCGGCATTTTGGGAGATTCCACTTCTTCGGCAGGGTTTAACTCCATTAGCCCTTCCTCTATTAAAAAACGGAAAAATGTTCGAATTGAAACCAGATTCCTAACTATACTCCTGTTTGAAAGTCCTTTTCGCTTTAAGGTGAGGAGAAAACCTCTGAGATCAAATTTTGAAACTTTCTTGATATCATCAAAGCCATTACTTTTAAGGTAATTTATAAATCTACTTAATCCACTGCCATATGCCTCAATGGTATTTTTTGAGAGGCCCTTTTCAACGATGAGGTATTGAAGGTATTGATCTAACAATTGCTCCATCATTAATTTAAAAGATATTTTTAGATATACGAAATAAAAAGCAGAGGAATAGATGACCTCTGCTTTTTGTCAGGGATAAAAGGACTTCGATACATCATATACCTGTATGGCCAAATCCACCCTCCTGCCGTTTGCTTGATGGAAGGTCATCTACCTCCATTAAGATAGGTCTAAAAACACGAGATATCACCAGTTGTGCAATTCTGTCCCCATTGCGAATGGTAAACGATTCCTTACCAAAATTGATAAGCAGAACACAAACCTCACCTCTATAATCAGAATCTATTGTTCCTGGCCCATTGAGGATTCCAATACCTTTTTGAAGTGCCAAACCACTTCGCGCTCTAACCTGTCCTTCAAATCCTTCTGGTATAGCCAGAGAAATTCCTGTAGGTATTAACCTTCTCTCACCAGGCTCCAATATTATATCCTCTTTCAGGGAGGCAAAAAGATCCATCCCGGAAGAACCTTCAGTCATATATCGAGGGAGTGATACAGGATTACTTTTATTTAAACGTTTGACGTAAATTTTTAATGGCTTCATTGACCCCATTTAAGAAACTTCTTTTCTAAACCATCCTCATCCACAGGACCAAGTATTGTTAAACAGAAGAAATTTTCATCAAAAAGATTCCTTGCAAGCTCCTTAACCATAGATTCATCTACATCATCAATACCTTTTAAGATGCTCTCTACAGGAAGATAGGTGTTAAAATATATCTCATTTTTAGCCAGTCGGGTCATCATATTATCAGAACTTTCAAGGCTGAGGAGGAGATTTCCCTTCAATTGTTGCTTCGCTGTCTCAAGCTCCCCATCTTTAAATGATTCGGTTTTTAAGCGATCAAACTCTTTGAGTGTGAGTTTTATAACCTCTTCACAGGAGCTCTCATCTGTACCTGCATAAACAACTACTAATCCCGTATCTACATATGTAGGCAGGTAGGAATAGACCGTATAGGCGAGCCCACGATTTTCTCTAATTTCCTGGAAAAGCCTTGAACTCATTCCTCCCCCCAGGATTGTATTTAATACATATGAGGCAAAGCGAAGGGAATGGTTATATTGAAGTCCCCTCGTTCCGAGACAGAAATGGACCTGCTCCAGATCCCTTTTCCATACATTGATGGTAGAAATGGATGAAGGTTTCACTCTCTCCCTTATATTATTTGATTTTGGAATATTGCCAAAGCTCATTCCAACACGGTCTACAACTTCTTGATGTTCAAGACTTCCAGCGGCACAGATAATGATCCTATCTGGTTGATAGTTTTCTTTAAAATAATTATAAATCTGATCTCTCTGAAAGGATTGGACGAGTTCAGAGGTTCCAAATATTGGAAAGCCCAGGGGGTGATCTCCCCAGCAGACCCGGTTGAATAGGTCGTGAATGTAATCATCTGGGATGTCTTCCGTCATCTTTATCTCCTGGAGGATAACCATCCTCTCCCTCTCCACATCTTTTATATCCATAATAGAGTTAAGGAATATATCGGATAGGAGATCAATGGCTAAGGGAAGATTTTTATCAATAACCTTTGCATAAAAACAGGTATATTCTCTTCCTGTAAAGGCATTAAGGGTTCCGCCTACCGAATCAATCTCCTTGGCTATATCGAATGCTGTTCTCTTCTCTGTCCCCTTAAAGAGGAGATGCTCAATGAAATGGGAAATTCCATTCTCAGAGGGTTTTTCATCCCTTGAGCCAATGGTTACCCAGACCCCTATTGAGACTGAATTAAGATAGGGTATCCTCTCGGTAATTACTTTGACTCCATTATCAAGAATGCTCTTTTGATAAGACGATCCATCCATAAACCATGGAGGATATGATGAGGGTTTAACTATCTTATTTAATCTACGCATTCTCATTCTTTACCTTCATGATGAGTTGCTACGGATAATTTTTTCTCCTTCAAAACTGCCTTTCGGCTAAGCCTAATACGGCCCTGTGAATCAATATCAATCACCTTTACCAGGACCTCATCACCTTCCTTTAAAATATCAGAAACCTCTTTAACGCGATAATCTGCCAATTGGGATATATGTATTAAGCCATCCGTTCCAGGAAATATTTCAACAATGGCACCAAAGCCAAGAATCTTTTTTACCTTTCCTGTATAGATGCCACCAACCTCTACTTCCTGTGTAAGTCTCTTAATTATGGATATGGCCTTTTCTATGGAATCGTAGTTTGGGGATGCTAATTTCACTATGCCCGAGTCTTCTACATCCACTTTCACCCCTGTCTGATCTATTATGGATCTGATCGTTTTACCCCCTGGTCCTATTATATCACGAATCTTCTCCTGCTTGATCTTTAGACTGACAATTCTTGGTGCATGACGGGAGAGGTCTTTTCGAGGTTCTGAAATGGTCTCTTTCATCTTTTCGAGTATAAAAAGTCTCCCCTCACGGGATTGATTTAGAATTCGGCCCAAAACATCTTTAGATATTCCCTTAATCTTGAGATCCATCTGGATGGCAGTAATCCCTTCTGAAGTGCCTGCAACTTTAAAATCCATATCCCCTATATGATCTTCGTCTCCAAGTATATCTGAAAGAATAGCCTCCTGTCCGTCTTCAAGAATCAAACCCATAGCAATTCCAGCTACAGGAGCTTTGATAGGAACCCCTGCATCCATTAAGGATAGACTTGCCCCACAAACTGTTGCCATTGAAGAGGAACCATTTGATTCCAAAACCTCTGACACTATTCTAATGGTATATGGGAAATTTTCATTAGAGGGAAGCACAGGGAGGATTGCCCTTTCTGCCAGGGCTCCGTGGCCAATCTCCCTTCTGCTTGGTGGTCTGAGAGGAGAGACCTCTCCTGTGCAGAAGGGAGGAAAATTATAATGGAGCATGAAAGATTTATAAGTCTCCCCTGTTAGAGAATCAATCTTCTGTTCGTCTTCTGATGTTCCAAAGGTCACCACAGCCAGTACCTGAGTCTCACCACGGGTAAATAAGGCTGAGCCATGCGTGCGAGGGAGGATTCCAACCTCACAAGAAATTGGCCGGATATCGAAGAAAGACCGTCCGTCAATCCTTTTCCTGTTCTCTAATATAAGCCTCCTCATCAATCCACGATCTATCTCCTCAAAAGCCATCATCACCATGTTTTGAGATTTCTCATCTTCTGCTCCACACTCCTGATAGGTAAGTCTTAATATCTCTTCAATTCTTTGACGTCTCTTTATCTTCTCAGGTATGTAATAGGCTTCTATCAACCTGTCCTTGATAAAATTTTTTACCTTTTCGTACAATTCCCTCTCTGGCTTTTGTAATTCAAACTCCTTTGTCTTTACATCAGATAAAAGTTTTAACTCTTTTTGTAGGTCGATCATGGGCTTGAGGGACTGGTGGCCAAAAAGTATGGCCTCCAGGATTTCGTCCTCTTTGACCTCCTTAGCACTTCCTTCTACCATAATAATAGCATCCTCACTTCCAGCAACAAAAAGGTCTATATCGCTCAGCTCTAATTCTTCATGGGTAGGATTCAGGACAAATTCACCATCTATCCTGCCAACTTTAGCCCCTGCAATGGGCCCATCAAATGGGGCCTGAGATAGATATAGGGCTGAGGATGCCCCGATCATACCCAATATAGAGGGGTCATTATCTGAATCTACTGAGAGTACAGTTGCAATGATCTGTATCTCATTCTGAAATCCTTTAGGGAAAAGTGGCCTAAGGGGACGATCAATAAATCTTGAAATCAGTATCTCATGATCGGAAGGTTTTCCCTCTCTCTTAAAAAAACCGCCTGGAATTTTTCCGGCCGCATAGGTCATTTCTAAATAATTTACTGTAAGGGGGAGAAAATCTGTTCCTTCTCTTTTCTTATCAGATATTACCGAGGTTACTAAAACAACTGTCTCCCCATATCTAACAACTACAGCGCCATTGGCCTGTCTTGCCACTTTTCCAGTCTCGATGGAAAATGGTCTTCCATTAAAATCTATCTGGACCTTTTGTTCCATATCAATATCCACACTCCTTTTTGAAATTTCTTTAGAAATGGCTACATTATCTTCTTAAACCTAATTGATCGATGATCACACGATATCGATCAATCTTATTTTCCTTTAGATAATTTAGAAGTTTTCTCCTTTTTCCGACCAACTTAAGAAGACCCCTTCTCGAATGATGATCTTTCTTATGCAGTTTAAAATGTTCTGTGAGATAGCGAATTCTCTCACTGAGAAGAGCAATTTGCACCTCTGAAGAGCCTGTGTCCTTTTCATGGGTTTGGAACTTTCCTATGATCTCCTTCTTTTTTTCCTGAGTCAATGTCATGATATTCCTCCTTGAATTCTATAAAGATCTCTACTTTTGTCATCATAAATGTAAGATAAGAAATGAAACACTCTTAGAGGTCTAAGGACTATATTATCTGGATTTAAATTTTTTATATCTTCCCTATGGATATTAGATTTCAATATGGCGACGAGCCTCCCTTCTGTAGAAGATATTTTGAGACATTGTCCTTTATGGAATTCGGGTAAAGATTTCATCAATAGGTCTCGAACAGTCAATCCCATTCCGTGACGAACTTTCCTCAACATATCTTCGTCACCAACAAGCTCGGGCATTTCTCTCAATAAATACTTCAATGGAATTAACCAATTATATAATTCCTCTTTCTTTATAATCTCCCTCAGATTCTGAAGGGAGATGGCATTTTCGAGGGCAAATGGACCGCTTCGAATCCTTCGCAATTTGAAAAGATGTCCCCCACATCCTATCCTTCTACCAATCTCTTTTGTTAAGGTTCGTATGTATGTTCCCTTTGAACAGGAAACTCTAAAGGAGATAAAAGGAGAATTTATCTCCTCAATTTTAATATCAAAAATTTCGATCTCCCTCTCATCTCTTTCAATCTCTATTCCTTTTCTGGCCAAGCGATAAAGAGGGCTTCCATTAACTTTTAAGGCAGAATACATAGGGGGTTTCTGCCTCTGTTTTCCAGCGAATGTTTGAAATATATCGCAAATCCTCTCTGGGGAGAGATCTCCCAGTGGTTTTCTTGATACAACATTTCCTGTTGAATCCTCTGTATCTGTCTCCTCTCCTAATTTCATTAAAGCTTCATACTCTTTTGGTTCTTCCTCCAAGAATGGTATAAGCTTTGTCCCTTCGTTAAGGGCAATCGGTAAAACTCCAGTTGCAAATGGGTCAAGTGTTCCTATATGGCCAGCTTTCTTTATAGAAAATATATTTTTAATCTCTCGCACAACTCCAAAAGAGGTCATTCCTTCTGGCTTATCTATAATTAGGAGACCATCAATCCTTATCCCCATCCTTATTACCTTCGTAATTTATATTTTGTAAAACCTCCCCTATATGGATTGCATATTCTATCGAAGGATCGAAAAGAAACATAATCTCCG
>JBBITW010000102.1:0-12776 GCA_037440525.1 Deltaproteobacteria bacterium | reverse complement strand
AACCCTTAAATCCTAAAATCCTTTTTGCCAGAGGCGTATCCGATTCTATCGGAGAATCCTTTTTAATAACTATATTGGAGAAGAACTAAAAATTTAAATCGTCCGCTTGATAAGATTTTCGAGGATATTCCTGCCAGATCTTTTAACTTAGCCCCGTTTTAGTAACGGGTTACATGATGTCAGTAAAAATCGTTTATCTACATATGAGAAACTATTCCTGAACCTTTCAGGGAAAGGTTTGTGGAGGAGTAAAAGGGAAGAAATTACAATTTTATCAGAGACCTCTGAAAGAATATTTAAGAAAGATTTTTCTCAAACAGAGGTATCTGATAAAGTAATAAAAACTACTCTTATATACTGGGGAGGTGGGGTGGACCGCATTCGAAGGGTTTGGAACCCTACCTCTCCAGTCATTCCAAGACTTTTTAAGAGATCTCAACCATCTAAATTGACAATCCTATAATAACTATATTATAAAAAATTAAATTCTTTATTGGAAATTAATCATTTTTTAGGAGACGAAGATGGGAAAAGTAAAGCTTTATGATCTAAGTCACCCCTTTGGACATAATGTTCCCCTATGGCCTTATTTTTCAGATGTAAAGATTGAACGTATACATTATCATGCCAAGTCAGGGGTTCTTTCCCAGCAGATTACGACAGTCATGCATTGTTCTACACATGCTGACTCCCCTGCCCATGTGATAGAAGGTGCCCCTTATACTGATGAGATACCCTTGGATAAATATTATGGCACAGGGGTTATAGTCGATATTCCGAAAGGGAAATGGGAAATCATTACACCTGAAGATTTAGAGAGGGCAAGACCAAAGATTGAAAAGGGTGATATTGTTATCATCCATACCCACTGGCATGCAAAGTATGGGGATTCGAGGGAATACTTTGCATATTCCCCGGGCCTCTACAAAGAGGCAGGTCAGTGGTTCGTTGAGAAAGGGGTTAAGGCGGTTGGCGTAGACCAGCAGGCATTGGATCATCCTTTAGCGACAGCCATTGGACCACATGGTCCCGGGCCTCTACTTCCTGAGGTTTGCAAAGAGTATAAACTTGTCACAGGCCATGAGGTGCTGGAGGATTTTCCTGAATGGGAACCCTGTCACAGGCTTTTACTTGGAAACGGTATAATGGGTTGGGAGAATGTTGGTGGTGAGATTGACGAAGTTTTAGGGAAAAGGGTGACCATTGCAGGCTGGCCCATCAGATGGGTGAAAGGAGACGGTTCAATTGTAAGACTTGTTGCCATAGTGGATAAGGGAGATCAATAGTGACCACTCCCAGAAATATCTCAAGAAATCTCTAAAAAGAAGTAAGACAATGAAGAAAGTGGTCTGAATGAAAGGAAGCCCATGAGAAAGGTGATCATTACTTCAGCACTAACAGGAAATATCCATGTTCCATCAATGTCTCCCTATCTACCAATAACTCCCGAGCAACTGATCGATGAGGCTATAAGATGTGAAGATGCCGGTGCTGCGGTTGTCCATATTCATGCAAGGAATCCTGATGATGGAAAACCAACTACAAGCATAAAAATATATAAGGAAATTTTGAGCGGGATAAAGGCAAGGACAAATCTTGTAATCACTCCAACCACTGGTGGAACTGCAACCATGACACCTGAGGAGAGAATAGCGGTTGTAAGGGAACTGAAACCAGAAATGGCAACCTTCAATGCAGGATCATTTAATTTTGCATTATATCCTGTAGTAAAAAAGATTAAGGAGTTTAAATATCCATGGGAGAAAGAATTTCTCGAGTCCACCGAGGGTTTTATCTTTTCTAATACATTCACTTCCCTCAAGGTCTTTTGTAACGCCATGGAGGAAGTTGATACAAAGCCCGAACTTGAGGTATATTCTGTAGGGCAGATTTCAAATCAATCACAACTAATAAGTGAGGGTTTTCTCAAAGAACCAATATATTTACAATTTGTTCTTGGCATCCTCGGAGCAATACCTGCAACAGTTGATAATCTCGTCTATTTAATCAATACAGCAAAGAAGACATTTAATGAATTCCAGTGGTCTGTCTGTGCAGCAGGAAGGTATCAGTTTCCTATGGGGGTTGTCAATATGATTATGGGTGGCAACATCAGGGTAGGCCTTGAGGATAACCTTTATATAAGTCCAGGACAGCTTGCCCGAAGCAATGCAGAGCAGGTTGAAAAGGCAGTCCGCCTCGCAAAGGAACTGGGATTAGAGATTGCTTCATCCGATGACGCAAGATCCATGCTCGGGTTAAAGGGTTTAGATAGAGTCAATTTTTGATGATGAGATTTTTGAGAAAGTCTATAAGTCTTTTTTTAAATATTTTTTCAGAGGTCTCATGAAAAGAGTTTAGTATGTCGGCGATTAGAGATATTGCGGTAATTGGTGCTGGATTGATGGGCCATGGAATAGCCCAGATTTTTGCACAAAAGGGATATAATGTAAATGTAATGGATATTAAGGAGGATATGCTTCTTCAGGCTAAGGAGAGGATTCGGTCAAACCTTTCCTTGATGGCTCAATATGGTTTAATTGATCTAAATGATATTGAAAAGATTCTTTCAAGGATTAAGACAACTTTGAATTTAAGAGATGCCGTATCAGGTGTACAGTTTGTTGTGGAATGTGTCTTTGAAAATCTAAAACTGAAGCAGGACATCTTTCAAAATCTTGATTCCATTTGCCCGGAGGAAACCATTCTTTCAACAAATACATCTGTAATCAGCATCAGTGAGATTTCTGAAAAGGCCAAGGCAAGAGAGAGGATTATTGGAACACATTTCTGGAACCCACCATATCTGATTCCACTTGTTGAGGTTGTCAGGGGAAGAGAGACATCGAATGAGGTTTTTGAGACAACCTTTAATCTACTAAAGGAGGTTGGGAAACATCCTGTTAAGGTAGAAAAGGATGTCCCAGGATTTATTGGCAACAGGCTCCAGCATGCCCTCTGGAGGGAGGCCATCTCAATAGTTGAGCACGGGATTGCTGATGCATCTGCTGTTGATGAATGTGTTAAGTTTGGATTTGGTTTGAGGTTGCCAATATTGGGACCTATAGAGAATGCAGATATGGTCGGTCTTGATCTAACATTATCAATTCATGATTATATCCTTAAATATATCGAATCCTCGCCCAATCCTTCACCATTACTTAAAGAAAAGGTCAAAAAGGGAGAGATTGGTTTTAAGAGTGAACGCGGGTTTTACCAGTGGACAGGGAATCGGCATAAGGAATCAACAAAGAACCTTCAGGAATATCTCATGAGATATATGCAATTCAGGAGTAAATTTTTTGGAGAAGAGTAAAATTTGAAGAAGGTTACTAAATAACATTAAATTCAAATTGGAGGTGATTTTATGAGAGGAAAGATTTTTTTATTTTTGGTTTTGAGTTGTGTAGCTTTATTTATTACAGTAACATATCCAATGCCAGCTCAGGCAGCAGAGGCAATTAAGCTTCGACTGAGCTGTGCTCTACCACCAAGATCATTTCAGAATGCAGAACTCCTTCCTGCCTTTGCAAAAGAGATTAAAGAAAAGACCGGGGGAAAAGTGATTGTTGAAATTTATCCAGGAGGCCAGCTCTATGGTCATGAAGAGACAGCGGAGGCCGTTCAGAGGGGAGCGATTGAGATGGGATTCAACTCTATAAACCACTGGGTAGGATTCGACCCGATCTTCTGCTGGAACGACTATCCCTTTCTTGTGCCTGATCTCAAATATTTCCTTCAGAGGGAGAGTAGGATACTTCCCTTCATGGAAAAAAGCTTACAGAAGATAAATGTTAAGCTCCTGAGTTTTGCTCCCTATAGTGGTACCTGTATTGCGACAAAAACCGCTGTGTTAAAACCTGAGGATGCCAGAGGACTTCGTATTCGAGGGGTTTCTGATCCTTTCTTTGATGCGATTAAGGCATGGGGAGGTGTACCTGCAGCTGTTAGTGCATCAGAGATGTACGATGCACTGGCAAAAGGAGCCCTTGATGGGGTAATGACAGGCTGGGAGAGTGTGGAGAAGAGGAAATTGTTTGAGGTTACAAAGTATGTTGCAGGACCAACTGCTGCATCCATATGGGGGATCTTTATAAATATCAGGACATGGAACAGACTTCCCCAGGATGTAAAAGAAATAATAGAGACGGCTTCAAAGAATGTCTATAAAAGAGGGTTTCAGGAACAACAACAGATTGACGAAAAGTCTATAGTATTTCTTAAAAACCATGGTGTAAATGTTAAGATATTCACACCCGAAGAGAATGCAGCCTGGAAAAGGGCCACAAAACCAGCCTACGATATATATGTAAAGAGGTGTTCTGATAAAGGTTCAGGGGAGGCTGCAAAGGCAATCTTAGAGGTCTTTCAATAAAGTCTGAAAGAGGTTTAATATTTTCAGTGATTATTTGAAAGATGAATTGTGCCCCTTGACCTGCGATCGGACGTAGAGCAAGGGGCACATATATTTTGGGATCAGGATTTATGAAGAGATTTTTCTTACCCATAGATAGGGGAGTTGATAAAATCCTTTCTACAACAGGCCATATTACATCTATACTTTTGGTCCTTATAAGCTTTTTTGTCTTCATTAATGTGATAAGTAGAATGATCGGGCAACCAATGCCCTGGCTTTTTGATGTCACATGCTTCTGTTTAATCATTTTTACGTTTCTTGGTGCAGCATATGGATTAAGGGAAGGTGTGCAAATCCATGTAGATATCCTGCGAAACCACCTATCAGAGGAGATAAATTCATTTCTTGATATATTTATTTATATCATATCATTAGGTTTCTTTATCCTCCTTGGCTGGACAGGATGGGAATGGGTAAGGGATAGTTTTGTTTTTGGTCTCAGGACGACCACCGCAATTTTAAAGCTCCCAAAATGGATAATCATTTCTGTTATCCCTCTCGGCTCCCTTTTTCTCTCCGTGCAATCTTTGAGAATCATAATCTCCCGTATTAATAATCTTTACAAATACCAATTTTCAGAACCATCTTTGAATTTGAGAAAAAGAATATTTATTGTAATCTGTCTTCTTTCAGGGGCTTTCCTTCTTGGTGCAATATTATTTAAATATGTTCACCCACTTGTCGGGATGTTCTTTTTTCTCTTAACATTTCTCTTTGCGGGTATGCCTGTTGCGTTTGCATTGGGAATAATGGGGTGTCTGGGAATATACTTTTTGTTTGGGACATCTCAGTTTACACAGATTCCTATGACAGCATTTCAGGCGGTAAATTCGTGGCCCCTTACAGCAATTCCACTATTTGTCCTTGGTGGGATGCTTATGGGTGAATCAGCAGCTGCAAAGAGAATATTTGAACTCGTTGAACTATGGTTCAGAAGGGTTCCTTATCCCCTCGTTGTAGCTACCATATTATCAGCAGGAATCTTCTGCGCAATTACTGGCTCAAGTGTAGCAGCCACTGCAACGATTGGTACAACCTGTCTGCCAATCCTATATGAAAAGGGATACAATAAGCGTTTCTGCATTGGTGCTGTTGCAGGTGCTACTGTCGGGACATTGATCCCTCCATCAAATGGTTTTATCTTATATGGAGTCCTTGTTGATGAATCTGTAGGTCAGCTTTTCATGGCAGGGGTGATGCCTGCTGTAGTACTTTTTTCACTATATATCCTTTATGTTATTTTTAGATACCTTTTTCTAAAAAAGGAGCGTGTGGAGGCACTGCCACCAACAACATGGAGCGTAAAATTTTTGGCCCTCAAGTCTTCAATATGGGGTTTGCTTGCCCCGTTTATTGTGCTTGGAACTATATATTTTGGTCTTGTAACACCTACCGAGGCAGGAGGGATTCTGGTTGTATACGCCCTGGTTACAGGCGTCTTCTTCACAAAGACTCTAAAATGGCAACAGATAAAGGCATCGGCTCTTGGAACAATAGGGATAAGTTTGATGGTTCTCTCCATCATTGCCTTTGCTTCAATCTATTCTTCCCTCATCGCACAGCATCAAGTAATAAAGGATTTGATAGATGCGGTAAAGGTATCAGACCTTTCACCTGCGGGTTTTTTAATAATCCTTTGTTTAATCCTTCTTTTTCTCGGGATGTTTTTAGAAGCTGTTGCCATAATGATGCTTACATTACCGCTGATTTATCCAATGGCTATGGCACTGGGTATCAATTCCCTCTGGCTCGGGGTCTTCTATATTATAAATACAGAGATAGGGCTGATGACACCCCCGGTTGGTCTTGAACTATTTATTCTCAAGGGGATTGTAAAGGAGGATATGGCCACTATTTCTCGAAGTGTTTTGCCTTTTATCTCCATGATGTTATTGACACTCCTTATCATGTACTTCTTCCCGCAGATAGCTACATGGCTTCCAGGGACGATGTTTAGATGAATTATGATTGAATCATTTTTAAGGTATATTCTTGAGGGATAAATGAAGCTCCGAGAAAGAAGATAGGAGGTCTATATGAAAGAGGAATTTATTCGTAAGGATGAACTCGAAAATGAGATTACAAGGCCAGAATTATTGAGAAACCAACCTTATTACAGGCAGAAGGGGAAGAGGTTTAAAGAAAATCTTGCTGGCTATGCAATGCTTGCAAAACCTGGCACTCCCGAGGCATGGATGAATATTCTTCCAGATGTTCATCGGTTGGATAAGGCACAGCTCGTGATGTTGATTGAGGAGAGGCTTATCCCGAGGGATGCAGGTATTAAATGCCTGCGTGCACTTAAAGAGATGGAAAGGGATGGCCTGGAAGGCATAAAGAAGGCAAGGGCTGAAGCCGGGGCGGGTATTTTCAGCGGAGAGAATTATCTTATTCAAAAATTTGGGGAGGATATCGGAGGGTGGATTCATCTGGGACGGAGCACCGGAGATGAGACAACCGGCACACTTAGGATGACAATCAGAAGAGAGATCCTTGAAATACTTCAAAAGGCTATCGAATATCGGGAGACACTTGTAAGCGTTGCCGAACAGCACATTGAAACACCCATGCCAACTTATACTGGATTTCAGGCAGCCCAGATTACATCCCTTGCCCATTATCTTCTCGATTTCATCTATAAGGCAGGATATGCCTGCAAACGGCTGAGGGACGACTACAAAGAGGTTAACCGTAGCCCCATGGGAGCTGCTATTGGCACAGGATCAGATTTTCCATTAAATCGTGAGAGGGTAGCTGAACTGCTTGGCTTTGATGGTGTTGTTACAAATACCCATGAGGCGATAAGTTCAGAAGATAAAACATTTATGATACAGGTTTTTGGTACACTTACACTTCTTCTTGCGCCGGTGGAGAAGCTGGCTTCATGGATGTTCTTTTTCCATTCAACCGAGTTTGGGTTTGTTACCTCTGCTGACAGATTTTGTGATACGAGTAGCATCATGCCACAGAAACGAAATCCATTCCTCATGTATAACATTGCTGCAATGGTTCATACTGTCTATGCAGCTTTTGTAGAGGACCTTTTTGAGGAGACAGCCCTGATCTGCTGGCCACGTGGTGCATCTTTAAAAAGGGCTTTTGTGAATACAAAGGATGCACTTGATTGTGCAAGGCTCAATATCGGAACAATGAAGATTAACAAGGAGAGGATGCTTGAGAACCTCCGATTTAACTGGTGTTGTGCAACTGACCTTGCTGGTGCACTCGTAAGGGAACATAATATCTCATGGCGAACAGCGCATCAGATCGTCTCTATTATCTGCAGAAAGGCAGAAGAATATAATATACCCTCAAGTGCCTTAAATAACAGGATGATAGAAGAGGCTTCAATGGAACATATGGGTAAGAGGTTGAGTCTTAGCGAGGCAACTATAAAAAGTGTTCTTGACCCGCTGGAGCGTATTAAGGCAAGAACCCTTACAGGTGGACCTGCCCCGGAAAATGTTAAAAAGATGATTAAAGAGGTAAAGCAGGGTATAGAGGATGATAAAGAGTTCTTAAAGATAGCGAACCAGAAACTTGCTGATGCTGATAGAAAGCTTGATGAAGCGATTGAGAAGCTTTTAGGTGAATAAGGTCTGATGAAGTCATTACTACAGGCAGGCGCGAAGAGAACTCCACAGATTCCTCGCTTCGCTCGGAATGACAACTCTTTTCGAATTGCCATCCTGCCTTGGCAAATAATGACATTGAGGTTTCTGAAAAAGTATTTAAAATATGTTTTATAGACTGGGGAGGTGGGGTGGAAAAGCCTTCGAGCGGATACCTCTAATAGTTTAGCACTGATGATTAATACCCTGAAAATGCTTGGTTTTTCACTTAAACGATTGTTAGCAATTTAACTCCTTAATGTCCGCATTTGAAGGGTTTGGAACCCTACCTCCCCAGTCAATTCAGGACTTTTCCAGAGCTCTCACATTGGGGATCGCTCAATTTTATTTGAAAATAATTTTTAAGGGATAAGAGATGGCAAAGTCAATCGTTTCAATTGTTAAAGGAACGGATGTAGAGAAGATGGTTGAAGAGGTTTTATCGCTCTTGGGAGGTGTTAACTCCCTGATAAAACCAGGTTCAACCGTGGTAATAAAACCAAATGTGGGTCATCCATTTAAAGAGGAGACGAGCGTCAACACAAACCCGGCACTGGTTTCAGCAGTTATCAAAGAATTACGCAAGGCCAGACCAAAGGAGATTATACTTGCTGAATCCTCAGCCCGAGGCTGTGATACACTTGAATGTTTTGAAGTGAGTGGCATCGGGAAGGCAGCCAAAGAGGCAGGGGTTGACCAAATCATTGATATCAAAAGAGAGAAAGACCTTATCAGAATTCCAATCAGAGATGCAAGGGCTTCTGTGACGAGTGTCCAGTTGCCACGATTTATCCTTGAGGCAGAACATATTGTAAACATCCCCATATTCAAGTCTCATGTTGCTATGGTTTTTACATGTGCACTTAAAAATATAAAGGGGGTGGTTCAGGATTCTGTCCACTTTCAGATGCACCAGACAGATTTGGCTGCATCAATAATGGATTTATGGTCTGTCATAAGGGCAGATCTTACAATCGCTGACCTTATAAGGCCTGCTGAGGGATTTGGGCCCCACTGCACGATCCCCACTGATTTTGGTTGTATCGTGGCAGGTAAGGACCCTGTGGCCGTGGATGCAACAGTATGTCGTATGGTGGGTCTTGATATTTCAAAGGTGAAGATCTTTAAGGCTGCCCGTGAGCGCGGTATTGGCACCTCTGATCCGAGAAGGATAGAGATTCGTGGCAGAAGAATAGAAGAGGTCTTTAAAAAATTATGGCTTCCCTATCTTGGAGAAGAGAATCGCTGGCCTGAATATGATGTTCAAACAGATGGTGCGTGCAGTAGTTGTCTCGGGCTTGTTGCATTTACGATGGAGAGGCTGAAGGCACTTGGTGAATACGAAAAAAATAAGGGGATTTCAATCCTTGCAGGTCCAAAAAAGGTTCTTCCTAAAAAGGCACCAAAAGATATTATACTTATTGGAGATTGCCTGAAGAAGTGGCGGGGTCAGGGAGTACGGGTTGCGGGATGTCCTCCAGGAGAGAGATATCCAATATGGTCAATCATCAACAGGTCAGATTCAGAGAACTACGCCGCTGGAAGCAGAAGCAAGGAGACTGAAGAGGAGGAAGCAAGGCTTATAATGGAGTATGTAAAAAAAATGAGGCAGTTAGAGTCTAAGGGTTAATCCGGGTGGATTCACCATTTCTAATCATCCAAAAGTGATTGCAGTTCATCCCCAGAGACCAAAACATTGATTATGAATAATTTAGATAAAAGAGAAGAGACTTATCCAAATTGCAAGCCATGGACCTGGAGGGAAGGTAATTATAAGATTGTTAGAAGTATAGCCCGCACAGGCCCGGGATGTCATAATGGCTGTGGTGTCCTTCTATATGTTAAAGATGGAAAACTTGAGAAGGTTAAAGGAGATCCTGATTTTCCATTCAATAAAGGACGACTATGCCCGAGATGCATTGCCCTTCCCCAGGTGGTTTACCATCCTAATCGGATTATATACCCTCTAAAAAGGGTAGGGAAAAGGGGGGAGGGAAAATGGAGGCGAATAACTTGGGAAGAAGCATATGATACGATAATCAATTCACTCAATGAAATAAAGAAGAGATATGGACCTGAGTCTGTCATATTCTGCCATGGAACTGCAAGGGATATCGGACCATATGTGGCGAAACTGGCATACTCCTTCGGGAGTCCAAACAGGGTATGTTTTGGTCCTCTGCAGGGGCATGCATGTTTTGCACCCCGAAGGACAGTTCTTACCGCTACAACAGGAGGCATGCAGGTGCCGGATTGTGCACAATTTTTCTTAGATCGTTATGAAAATAGGGATTGGAAGGTGCCAAAAAATATACTGTTATGGGGAAATAACCCACTTATCTCCAATCCAGATGGTTTTCTCGGTCAATGGATCATAGATTGCATGAAGAGGGGGACTGAGATCATTGTAATTGATCCCCGAAAGACATATTTTGCAAAAAGGGCAAAGATATGGATGCAGATAAGACCTGGGACAGATGCGGCCTTAGCCATGGGTATGCTAAATGTTATAATAAATGAGAAAATTTATGATGAAGAATTTGTTAGACGCTGGACTTATGGATTTGATGAGCTCAAAAAGAGAGTTCAGGATTACGGAGTTGAGAGGGTTTCAGAGATAACATGGGTTCCTGAAGAAAAGATTATAGAATCTGCAAGAAGGTATGCAACGGGCAAACCTTCAGCCATACAATTTGGAGTGGCAGTAGAGCAGACAAAGGAATGTGTTCCAGCGCTTCATGCAATTATGGGTCTTTGGGCGATAACCGGAAATCTTGATGTCCCTGGAGGGAATGTCTTTAAGAGCTCAAGTCTCGGATTTGAAGCCTCTTTAGGAAGAGATTTTACTCCCCTTACAGAGGATGGAAGGAAGAAAAAGATCGGTTATGGCATCTACAATCTTCTTGATCAGCCATATTATACACATGCTGTTGGTTCTTCGGTTATTGATCAGATAGAAACAGGCATTCCATATCCAGTTAAGGGTGCCTGGATTCAGGCAACAAATACATTTGTTTGTGGAAGTGCAGATCCACGAAGGGTTTACGAAGCATTTAAAAGGCTTGATTTTGTTTGTGTTGTAGATTTATTCATGACTCCGACTGCCACAGCATTTGCAGATATTGTGCTACCGTCTGTAACATATGCTGAGAGGGATGGTATTGCAACAACAGGTGGAAATATAAGCTATATAGGTGTTACGAATCAGGCCATTAAACCAGTGGGGGAATGTAAGTCTGATATGGAGATAAATCTTGAACTTGGCAAAAGGTTTAATCCCGAGGCCTGGCCGTGGGAAAACGTACAAGAGATGTTTGATTCAATGCTGAAACCAACGGGAATGAATTTTGAAGAACTACAGAGAAGAGGGTTCATTTATGATAATTTTGAGTACAGGAAATATGAGAAGGGTCTTCTTCGAGCTGATAGGGAACCGGGTTTTAATACACCAACAGGAAAAGTTGAACTTTACTCAACTGTATTCGAAAAATGTGGTTTAGATCCCCTTCCATATTTTGAAGAACCTCCAGAGAGTCCTTTATCAACCCCTGAGGTTGCGAGGGATTATCCTTTAATATTGACAACAGGTGCAAGAGTAGTCGGATTCTTCCATTCAGAACATCGTCAGATTCCATCGCTACGTAAGATGAATCCAGAACCAATCTTAGAAATCCATCCCATGACTGCAGAAAGATTTGGAATAAATGATGGAGACTGGGTTTATGTAGAAAGCAGATATGGAAGATGTGAGCAAAAGGCAAGGCTTACACATGATATTCATCCGGGGGTTGTCAGTGCCCAGCATGGGTGGTGGTTTCCAGAAAAACCCGAACCAGAACCATCCCTATCAGGAGCATGGTTATCCAATATCAATCTATTGCTTCCTTCTGGATGGGTTGGAAGAAGCGGACTCGGTTATCCCTTTAAATCTCAGATGTGCCGTGTCTATAAAAAAGAATGAAAGTGGACAGGAAACTCTCCCTTTTATTTATCCAAAAAATCTATCTCATCATAAGGCTTGGCAGGAAAAGGGATAGGGAAGGCACACTTATTAATAATGCTACATGAAAGAAATCGGCTATAAGAAAAGGGAAAATACCCTTGAATACTGTTTCCATTGGGATGCCAATATCTTTTACTATGCCTGAAACTACGAATACATTCATACCTATAGGCGGGGTAATCATGGCTATCTCTGCCATCCTCACAAAAATGACACCAAACCATATGGGATTAAATCCAAGGCTTGTAATCACAGGGAAGAAGATCGGTATAGTTAAAACTGTCATAGCGGCAACATCCAGAAAGCATCCCAGGATAAAATAAACCCCAAGTATTGCAATCAGAATCGCTAAAGGTGATAAAGGTAGACTTTTGACAAATTCAGCAAGGGCGTATGGGATGTTTGTGGGAGCAAGAAAATAATTGAATATAAAAGCACCGATCAATATTGTATATATCATACCAGAGGTCTTAAGGGTGTCCATTATGGCATTTTTCATAATTGCCAAAGTGAGTTTTCTTCTTATCAACGAAAAGATTATTGCCCCAAAGGCACCGATCGCACCTGCTTCAGTGGGTGTAAACCAGCCGATGATAATGCCCAAAAGTAGAAGAGTAGAAAGGACAATTACTTCTCCACAATTGCCAAAGGCCTTAATCTTTTCTCGGATAGTAGTCTTTTTTCCATGTGGTGCGAGGTTGGGCCAAATTTTTGCCATGATATATATGACAGCCATATAAAACAA
>JBBITW010000101.1:0-12997 GCA_037440525.1 Deltaproteobacteria bacterium | reverse complement strand
GAAGCCCCGCGGGATTTTGAGTCCCGTGCGTCTACCAGTTTCACCACTCCGGCACAGATAAAAATATAAATAATAATACCCTTTGTGTCAAATAATATTGAAGAGGTCTCTCAGCTAAAATTTAAAAGTGGACAGATTAAGTCTTAAAAGTGCACTACTTCTTATCTCCTCTCCCCGCTGAGGCTGTGTCGTAATGTCATTCTCAGGCTTTTAGCCGAAGAATCTATGTTTTATAAATGTTTGAATTTTATAGATTCCTCGCTTCGCTCGGAATGACACCACTCTATTGTCATTTCGAGGCGTTAGCCGAGAAATCTTTCCTAAGATTCCTCGCTTCGCTCGGAATGACAGAAAAAGGAGACTCGGAATGACAAAAAAGGAGACTCGGAATGACAAACATGGCATACACCTCATTGCGACATAGCCTCCCCCTGGGGAGAGGACAAAGGTGAGGGGGAATTTCAGGACTTTTTCAGAACTCTCCCTAAAAATACTTGACATACTTATTTTACTCATTAAAATTAGTGTCAAAAAATCACAAAATTTGTTAAAGAGGAAAAGAATAATCTTTAGAAGGGAAGGTTGAGAGAAATGAAGGTTAAGGCTAATGGAATCTCTATTAATTATTCCATAGAAGGTCCACCAGGTGCTCCAGTTGTTACAATGAGTCATGCCCTGGCAGCGAATATGGGAATGTGGAATTTTCAGGTAAGTGTTCTTAAGTCAAATTATCGTGTGCTACGTTATGATATCCGCGGACATGGGGAGACAGAGGTTACGGAAGGCCCGTACACCCTTGATCAGCTCGCTGAGGACATAAAGGAGCTTCTCCAAATCCTTGGCATAAGGCGAACCTCTTTCATAGGGCTTTCCATGGGAAGCATGATCGGGCAGGTACTGGCACTTAATTATCCTGAAATGATCCAGTGTCTTGTTCTTTGCGAAGCATCAAGCAGGACATCACCAGAACAAAAATCAATCTGGGATGAACGTATCCATGTGGCAAAAACCCAGGGGATGGAGGCACACGTTGAACCAACAATAGCCAGATGGTTCACAGAATCTTTCAGAAACAAAAAATCCGATATTTTAGATACAGTGCGAGCCATGATAAGGGGAACTGATCCCCGAGGCTATATAGGTTGTATTCATGCTATAAAGGGGCTTGATACTTTTGAGCACATCCACAAAATCAGGATACCAACTCTCCTCATTGTTGGAGAGGATGATCCTTCTTCCCCTGTAAGCAACTCTAAAACAATTCAGGAGCGGATTCAGGGATCAGAACTTGTGATTTTAAGATCAGCCGCTCACCTTCCAAATATTGAACAGCCAGAGGCTTTTAATAAGGCGGTCATATCTTTCCTTGGAAAAAATGTTTTATCAAATCAGGAGAAATGATAATAATTAAACGGTTTTACAAAAAATAGGTCAATTTGGGTTTGGATAAATTCAATTATCGGCGAGAATTCCGTAGACATTTTGTGAAGGAGGAGCGCTTCTCCTCTCACGTGAGACTTTAATCTCCCTGTAATTTGCCTTAGATCGGCGATTATGAGCAATCAATGCCTTAACCCCATCCCACCCTATCCTGTTCTGTTCTGCCATCTTTGTAATCTCCTCCAATGCAGCTCGATTATCATATGCTGTGGGCCGATAAGGCCTTGGCTTAATAAGCGCATCGTAGATATCACTCACTGCGATGATTTCTATCATTGGATCATTAAGCAGTATACCTCGGGGATATCCTGAACAATCCTTCCTCTCATGATGGTTCAAGGCAACCTCACATGCAAGGTGTTGAAGGTCTCTGTAGTAATAACTGAGCAGAACATACCCTGCTATGGTATGATGTTCTATAAAATCACGCTCCTTTTTTGTTAGTGGTGTAGTCTTTTTCAAAATGTTTAACGGGACACAGATCTTGCCAATATCATGGGTAGGGCCTGTTTCTAATAACCTGATACAATCCTTGTAGTCAGGGATCATATCTTCTGCCAGAAGTGTTGACAGGGCAAATACCATGATAATATGGGCATAGGTATAAAAATCATACTGTTTAAAATAATCCAGCGATTGAAGGAGGGGAATGGAAAGATTGACCTTCTCTAAAATTTTTATAATATTATTGATATGCTTTTTATCAGAAAAAATTGACCTGTAAGGAGGATTATCCAGAAAACCTAAACAGTCTTCTTTAACCGAACCATAAAGAAGAAGGGGATATGCATTATATAAATTCTCCTTTTGGGATTCTATCATGCTATCCAGAGTCTCTTTGTTAAGATTAGAATCTGAGGGAAATAACAATTGATTGTCCAATGTATAAACAGGAAAATGTATTTTCAACCTAAACATAAATTTCTTTTCTCTAAATAAAAATTAGAAAAAACCCCGGCCAAATGTCTGCTTAATCTCTTCAGCCAACTGGGGAAAAGGCGCAGGAGTAAAGGATAGAAAAAATGTCAAGAACATAATCACTCCTATAATCTTTCTCTTCCCATCAATTGGTGTCTGATCATCTAAAGGTGATGGATGCTTAAATCCAAAGAGGACCATAAGAATGAGCATCAAAACCCATCCTGGATTATAAAAGATTGTAATAAAGGCCATAGCTGAGATGGCAATGAGGAAAATAGCGCGGCTTTTCCTTCCAAAAAGGGCATAGGCTATATGCCCACCATCCAATTGTCCTACTGGAAATAGGTTTAGTGCAGTGACAAAGAGACCTACCCACCCTGCATATCCTATAGGATGAAGTATCACATCAAAATTTTCAGGAACATCACCCAGGACAAGACGCTGGATCAATGAAAATAGAAAAGGGTCAGCGAGTCTAATCGTCCCCTCTTTAATCTGAGAGGTAGGAATCAACGTAGAAAGCCTCAACCCTATAGCAATTGCAGGTATGCTAAGGATCAAGCTTGTAAGAGGCCCTGCTACACCTGTATCGAAGAGGGCCTTTCTTGTTGAGACTCTGCTCTCCATGCGTATGACGGCCCCCAGTGTTCCAAAAGGTGAGAGAGGAAAGGGTAGAAAAAATGGCAGGGTTGCACTCATCCCATGCCTTCGAGACATAAAATAATGTCCTAATTCATGCCCCAGGAGAATTGACATGATAGCAATAGAATAGCTCAACCCTCCTGTCAACCATGTGGAGGCCACAGTCAATATGAAAAGAATAATATGGATAAGGTTTCTTTTCATGAAATTTTACTTCTTTTTCTTATGACGATCTCGGTCCAGCATCTTTTTATGCTTGTGTTTTCGCATCTTCTTTCTTCGTTTTTTTACAACACTGCCCATAATAGATTCTCCTTAAATGATTTTGGAATAAATCCAATACAAGATATCTTATAAATATATCAAATCTAATCTACCACAACGTTAGTCTGTGTTCTTAATACCCCTGGTAGCCCCTGAATCTTTGTGACAATAAAATCACCGAGGATATTGATATCAGGCGCCTCAACCAGAGCAATCACGTCATATGGGCCTGTAGTTGCATTTGCCCTTTTAACCCCCTGAATCTTTCCCACCTCTTTTGCCACATCCCTGGCTGCCCCTGCTGTGCATTCAATAAAGACATAAGCAGAAATTGGCATATCCTCACCCCCTTTTTCTTTATAGAATACTCTAAATATCTTCCAATTTCAAGACCGATCCATTTTAAGCTTTAAATGTGAATAAAATCTTTTAACCTTAATTGAGTGATCTTTATGGAAATTCAATCAATTCATTGGGAGAATTCTGTAGTTTAGAAATGAATATAGCCTTTCAAGGATTATATATAAGGGAAGAAACTACCTCTCTATAATTCTTTTAGAAGGCCAGTCGCATTGTTAAAATTCTCTATTAGGCGATCAATTTCTGAGACCTGCCCCTGAATCTTCTCCCAGTATTCATGATCATACCATTGTGCATTAAGTTCTGAAACCTCTTTCCCCTGCTGTTCAACCCATGTAAAATATTTGAGGTTATGAATCTGCCTTCTATCATAGTAATTGAGCTCTCGCATATTGGAAATCGTTTCGGCCATGAGATAGCGCTGATAGTCTTTTATTGCTTCCTTCTCTGAATAAGTTCCTTTATCCTTTCGCATCTCCTCAAGTCTTGTTCTATAAAGATCCATAGAATCTGTCCATACAGTTACAACAATATCGTTTCGTCTCAATTCATAATACTTTGCAAACTTAATACAGCAGAGAAGGTTACCGATACCTGATATTCCCATAAGTGGAAGTTTTTTTATAAAATCCTCAGAGACCCCTTGTCTCAAAAGATAGTTCCATCCCTCTGGTTCGTTAAATAGACGAACAAGGTTCATACATGAATCATCGTCCACAGCGATGACTATATCTGTATTCTTCACATTATGGATCCATGGAACATGCTTATCTCCAATACCTTCAATCCTGTGATCCCCATATCCACAAAGTAACAATGTCGGGCACTGAAGGGCCTCCCCAGCAGCAATCTTGCTCTGAGGAAAGATCTTCTTTAAATAATCACCTGCAGCAATAGTTCCCGCAGACCCTGTCTCTGCGACAAAACCCGAGAAGCGGTCATTTTTTGACATAACACCTCTTAGCACCTCTTCTATTGCATGACCTGTAACTTCATAATGCCATAGATAGTTTCCAAATTCTTCAAATTGATTGAATATGAAGATATCCCTTCTTGTCTTTCTCAATTCCCAGCATTTGTCGAAGATCTCCTTTACATTGCTTTCACAACCAGGGGTAGCAATAACTTCACCTGCAACTTTGGAAAGCCATTCGAAACGTTCACGGCTCATCCCCTCGGGCAATATAGCGATGGATTCGCATCCGAGGAGTGTGGCATCATATGCACCTCCCCTGCAAAAGTTACCTGTGGAAGGCCATACTGCCTTGTGGGAAGTGGGATCAAACTGCCCTGTAACCAATCTCGGAACAAGGCATCCAAATGTGGCTCCAACTTTATGAGAACCAGTAGGAAACCATTTACCAACAAGCGCAATGATTCTCGCATCAACACCGGAGATCTCACCAGGAACCTCCAGAAAATTTACATCTCCAAAACCACCTCCAAAATCACGGGGCTCATTCTTCCATGAAATCCGAAATAGGTTAAAAGGATGAATATCCCAGAGTCCGATCTCTTTTAAACGTTCCTTCATCTTCTCGGGAATAGATCCTGGATCCTTTTGCTCACGAAAGGTTGGAATTATGATTTTTTTCTCGCGAGCACGTTCAATAGTCCTTTTTAACTGCTTCTCATTAATTGTCAGCTCTATCATGAAAACCCTTTCTTTAACAGAATCTTTATTTCAATACAAGTCTGAGTGCACCCACAGGACATATCTCAGTGCATAAACCACATCCATCACAATTATTTTTTTTGAGTTTGAGTCTTGGAGAAAATTCAATGGCCCCATAAAAGCAGGCCCTTCCACAGAGTTCACATCCCCCTTTAATTAGATTGATACACTTCTTCTTATCAACCCTTGCAACCATTGGATCCCTTTTGGCAAGTTCATCAATGGTGAGGATATGAGGAAGTGTCTTTCCCCTTATAGTATCCAGAGAATCAACACCCTCTTCCTTCATATAGCTGGATAAACCCTTAAGCAGGGTCTGAAAATATCCGTATCCATTCCACATTATGCTTGTGCATATCTGAACGGTCGTTGCCCCGAGCATCATATATTCAACAATATCCTCCCATGAACTTATCCCGCCACAGGCTGAGATTGGAATCTTTACAGCCCTGGCAACTTCTGAGACGTGACGCTGTGTAATGGGCTTAATGGCAGGACCGCTATAGCCACCATAGGCTGCAAGCTTTGGAAGGCCTGTCTTTATATCTACCCCTGCAAATGAACGAACAGAATTTGCGATGGTAATAAAATCTGCCCCTGCCCTTTCAGAGGCCTGTGCCATCGGAACCATATTATGTGTGGTTGGTGTAAGCTTTATACCCACAGGCAATCTCACAGCCTTCTTTACAGCCTCTACCTGCTGAAAACACATCTCAGGGTCATTTCCCATCTGAAATCCAACCTTTGAACTATCAGCAGGCATTGGGCAAGATACATTTATCTCAAACATTGCCACCTTCCCTGTCTCCTCAATAATCTTAGCATTCCTACCTGTATCTTCGGGATCAGGGTGGGCAACAATACTTGCGATAATAAGACTACCTCCTTCATAGGCCTTATCGAGTTCTCCCTCAAGCCAGTCCTTTAAAGTCATGGTTGTATACAACTCGATATTTACCATACCAATCCTGTTCTTTCCATACTTTATAAGCTTCATCCTTCCCGAACGTGGATGTTCTGCCCATTTTGATGGAGGGGCAAAACTCTTTGGAATTACAGCCCCTGCCCCTGCCTTCCATGCCATATTTGCACGAAGGCCATCCCAGCTTGGGGTAGCTGAGGCAAGGATCAGAGGATTTCTCATCCTGACTCCTGCAAATGTTACTTCCAGATTGCTCATCTTCATCTCCTCCTTTTATTCATAGCCACACCAATCCATCAAGGTGAGGGCAAGGATTTTTGTTCCGGAGATTAAATCACTGATATCTACCCATTCATCTGTAGCATGCATCTGCTCAGTTCGCCCGGGACCAAAAATAACTGTTGGTGTCTCTCCATATCGTATCAGATAACGAATATCAGCAGCCCCCTGACGGCCTGTAATCTCAGGCGCTTTACCCATCACCTCTTTGAACTTCTCACTCATCAACAATACGATGGGGTGATCTGGAGATATCTCAGAAGGATCGCCACAGTAGCCAGCGAATCTGATCTCCGGTGGATGATCTCTAAGCCATGGGTCAGTCTTAGAGAATGTCAATATATGTTCAATGAATTTGGCCTTTACTTCACCTGTTTCCTCTCCTGGCAATGTTGCAATACTTCCCTTGAGCAGACAGGTATCAGGAAATGCACTCGGAAATGAGCCTGACTGAAAAACCCCCACCATACATGGAAGAGAACCTTCTTTATCAGGGTAGAGAGGATGGTTTAGTTGATTGATTCTTATCCTCTCAAGATTCGATACTGCCTTAACAATTTCGTATCCCTTCTCTATGGCATTTACACCTTCCCACCTTCTCTGTATCCCTGCAGGTTTCCCGCGGACCAGGATCTCAAACCATATCCTGCCTATACAGGCAGGTTGAACATGGAGGGAACTTGTCTCACAGCATATTCCTGCATCGGCCTTATAACCCCTCAAAACACAGGCCAGTGTCCCGTTTCCTGTTGCCTCCTCATCTACTGTATATTCGAGTATGACATCTCCCTTCAGTCTTATATTCAAGCGGATAAGGGTTTCAAGTGCCATCGTCATTGCCGAAAGGCCACTCTTCATATCAGAAGCCCCTCTTCCATAAAGACGATTCTCATGTATCTCTCCTGACCAGGGATTGTATTTCCATGATTCCAGCGATCCACAGGGAATTACATCCACATGGCCGTTTAAAAGGAGGGATCTGCCACCACCAAACCCTTTATAAATTCCAACCACATTTGGTCGCTCTTTATATCCATTTTCAGATGGGAGATATGCAGGGTGCCTTTTTAACTCCTCCTCATCAGGTTCCCAGAGATCAACCTTAAGCCCCATATCTTGAAGTTTTTTTGATATAAATTTCTGGATCTCAAGTTCATTCCCTGTCACACTCTGGAAAGAAATGAGCTTCTGGAGAAAAGAAACTATCTCCTCTTTCCTCTTCTCTATTGAATCAATAACCTCTAATTCAATATTCTTTCCCATCGTCGTAATCCCTGTTATAGTGCATCTTTAATTGCTTTTATTATCTTGATATACCCTGTACATCTACAGAGGTTTCCGGAAATCGCATTTTTGATCTCTTCAATTGTGGGGCGGGGATTATTCTGAAGAAGTGCTTTTGCAGACATCAACATCCCCGGTGTGCAAAAGCCACACTGAACAGCACCATTTTTAATAAAACTCTTCTGAATGGGATGAAGATTTTCAGCAGTGCCAAGGCCTTCAACAGTTTCAATCTCCTTCGATTCAGCCTGAAGGGCAAGGACAAGGCAGGCATTTACTGCCTTTCCATCCATGATGATTGTGCAGGCACCACAATCCCCCTGTTCACAACCCTTCTTCGTTCCTGTTAGCCTGAGCTCTTCCCGTAAGACCCTTAAGAGTGTCCAGGTAGGTTTTACCCAAACCTCCATCGCTTTTCCATTCACTTTCATCCTTAAAGGTAATCTTCCTTCTTCTTTTAACATGAAAAACTCACCTTATAAAAATTCACTAAATTCAGGTTTTACCCAATTCGTTCATAATTCTCTTAAATATATTCTTAAGGACAGGGAGCTTATATTCTGTGGACCAGCGAATCCCTGTAATCCCTACAACCTCCTGGGAAAGTCTCTCTGACGAAGCCTCAAGAAGTGAAGGGGTTAAGTTTTCACCGATGAGCATCTCCTCTGTTTCCTTCATCCTTCTTGCCACAGGCATCACAGCACCGGGAACTATTCGGATATCAGAAATCTCCCCTCTATCACCAAGTCTTAAAATAACAGTGAGATTCATCCTCGCACGGGCCATGGAATTTCGACGCCCGAGTTTTTCGAATCTCTCACGTGTCTTAGACTCTAACCTTTTTATAAATATTCCCGTAAGCATCTCTTCCGGACGGAACCTGGTTCTGTATGGAGCTTCAATTGCCTCAGAGATTTTAATCCTCCTTCTACCCCCACGGGATTGAAGCTCGAGCTCTACATCATGGGCAAGCAGTGCTGGAAGGGCATCGGCCGCTGGGGAACCATTTGCAATATTGCCTCCAATGGTCCCACGATTTCTAATCTGTGGACTCCCTATTGAGGCTGCTGATTGAAGAAGTGATGGAAAGTAACGGAATAATGTATCAGATTCGAGCATCTCGGTAAATGTTGTTGTAGGACCTATCTTTATTATATCGTCTATCTCCTCAATCCCTCTTAATTCTGGGATCTCAAGGATATTCATGACGAAATCAGGGCAGATATCTTCCCTCCTGAGTGAAGGAATCAAATCTGTTCCGCCGGCAATTATCTTACACCGATCACCCTTATCATATAGATACTCGAGGGCCTCTTCAATTGATCGTGGAGTGAAAAACTGAAAATGTTGCATCCTATCTCTTCTCTTTCTCTCTAATCAATCTATGAAGGTTCTCCAAATTTGCAGGGAGCTCTGTCACACGCACTCCTATAGCATTGGCAATTGCATTCAGAATCGCAGGAGCTGTTGGTATGGAGGCAGGTTCTCCAACCCCCTTCGCTCCATATGGACCTCCCGGAACAGGAACCTCAATAATATGTGTTTCAATGCTGGGAATATCCATACTCGTTGGTATCATGTATTCACCGAGGTTTCGAGTTTTAAGATACCCACCTTCCAGCTTGATTTCCTCTGTTAATGCATAACCCAGTCCCATTGCCACACCACCCTCTACCTGTCCCTCCACATTTAATGGGTTTATGGCCTTTCCAACATCTGTAGCGGAGATTATTCTCAAAACCTCTACCTTCCCTGTATCCGTATCCACCTCCACCTCGGCCAGTTGTGTAGCATAGGCATAAGTATCATAGGCATCTCCCTGACCTGTATCAGGATCGACATCTTTTGTTGTGATATCATGCCATGCCGTTTCAACCATCTGAAGTCCCCTTGTGTGGCATTCCTTTGCAAGTCTTGCGAAGGAGAGCCTCTTTTCGGGGTGACTTTCTGAGAATATCTCCTCGTCTGCGAAGCAAAGATCCTTCTCTCCAAGAATATCCTCAGCAACCTTCTCGAGGGTCTTCTTTATGGCACGGGCTGCTTTTATCATGGCATTGCCTGTAACATAAGTTACACGGCTTGCTGAGGTTGGGCCTGCATTTGGTGTGGTAAATGTATCAGCAGTAATGAGTTGAATTGTATCGTATCGAACCCCTAACTCCTCAGCCACCATCTGACAAAATATTGTATCTGAGCCCTGACCATAATCAACCTCCCCAGAACGAACAATAATAGAACCATCCTCACATACCTCCACCTCTGCTGAAGATATATCAGGTCTCGAAAAACCGTATCCTATACCATAAAACATACTTCCTATACCAATCCCACGCTTCTTCATGTCAGATCATCCCAGTATTGCCTTAATTGAGGATCGCTTAAAACGACCTCCCTTATCTTTTCAAGTGTTGCCTTGATACCAACTCCATCTTTTAAGATCTGGCCAGTCCCTGTAGAAAGGCCACGATCCAGTGCATTCATAATACGAAAATTGAGGGGATTTATCCCGAGTCGCTTTGCCAATTCATCCATCTGAGATTCATGTGCAATAGCAGCCTGGGTTACCCCGAACCCCCTCATCGCACTTGCAATGATATTGTTTGTATAGACACTATATGAATCAACTTTGATATTGGGAATATAGTAAGGTCCACAGAGATGGATCCCGCATTTCTTAACAACAAAAGCCCCAAGCCCTGCATATGCACCTGTATCACCTATAACCCTTCCTTCCATGGCACAGAGTTTTCCATCTCCCCTTGCACCCCACCTTGTCCATATCTCAATGGCATGGCGTTTTGTCTGTGAAAGAAATGATTCTTCCCGATCCAATACGATACGGACAGGTCTCTTTGTTGCCCAGACAAGGAGGGCAATATGGATTTCTACTGTAACATCGTCCTTTCCACCAAAGGCGCCTCCTGTAACAGCCCTGATGACCCTGATCTTATTCTCCCTCATACCAAGAACCGCTGCGACTTGACGTCTGTCGCGAAAAGGACATTGATTTGCCGACCAGATGACAATATTTCCCTGGCTGTCTATGGTTCCAATACCTGATTCAGTTTCAATATATGCATGATCCACTACATGGGTTCTATAGGTATTTTCCACAACGACATCTGCCTCTTTAAATCCCTTTTCAATATCTCCTTTTCTGATCTTTGTATGGAGAAGGATATTCCCTTTTTCATGAATCTTTGGTGCACCCTCAGAAAGTGCCTCATGAGGATTTGCCAAAACAGGAAGATTGCGATACCTAACCCTTATCTTCTTAATCGCATCCTTAGCAATCTCATCGCTCTCAGCTGCAACCAGAGCGACAGGATCTCCAATATAACGAACCCTATCTTCTGCTAAGGCATACTGATCCTGAAATGCAATCCCGTAGCGATTTATCCCAGGAATATCCTTTGCTGTTAAAACAGCAACGACTCCTTTCATGGCCTTAGCTTCACTGACATCGATTTCTTCGATTATTCCATGGGGGATCCCTGCCCTTAGTACTCGACCAAAAAGCATATCCGGAAATGACATATCCTCAGAATAGATAGCCCTTCCCAGAACCTTATCAATCGCATCTACCCTTGGAACAGAATAACCTACATAGGAAAATTTTTTCTCTTCCATCTTTTAAAATTTCAGCCTCTGGTCTTAAAATCTACCCTCTCCCCAGCCTGCCCATGCCTTCCTGAGGCAGTGGAGACAATGGGGAGAGGGTATTCTGGGGGAGGAGTTAAAATGTGAGTAGAAGCTTCTCACATTTTTGGTTTAAGAATATAATTTAAACAATTTTTAAGGGATAAAGGGTTTCCCCTGTTTTACCTGAACAATCATGATCGTCGGATAACTCTGACCAAACTCATCAAACTTTATTCGGCCTGATAAACCCCAGGTATCCACTTTATGAAATGCCTCACGAACCTTCTCTTTATCTGTTGTCTTTGCAATCTCAATCGCTGCCTTTATCGCCTTTAGTGCGTCGTATCCACGAAAACATTCTCCAAAACCTTTGGCGGCATTTCCTCGTCTTAGATATTCGTCTACATACCATTTTGCCTCTTTTGGTATCTTTGTTAATTCAGGGAACCAGGGTGCAAAGAAGGTTATGATATTAACCCCTTCTGCAGCCTCAGGGCCGGCCAGTGCAATCAATCCCTCAGGAACAATTCCACCACCTGTTGTTAGAATCTTCTGCGTCATCCCGAGGGATTTGAACTGTTTCAGGATAAGAGAAATCTGTGCCTGATCAGTTGTGACAATGATTGAATCTGCATCAGAGTTTTTTATCTTTGTCAACTGGGTTAAGAAATCAGTAGCATCTGCATTTATGATCTCCTGAGTCACAACAGTTCCGCCAGTCCTCTTTACTACTATTCCAAACTCCTGAGCGGCACCCCTGCCCCAATCGTTATTTACAGATAAGAAGGCGACCTTTTTGAATCCCAGCCTTGGTAACATCTTCTCAACGCCCTCTGCTTCCATCTGGCTTGTTGGGCTGATCCTGAAAAGCCATGGATTTGGTCTCTTCCCTTCGAGCTTCGTAACCTTCCCGGAACTTGCAGTATCAACTACATGAGGGATCCCATATTTCTTTGTAACACTTGCACTTACTGCAAGCGTCGGGGAGCTTCCCCAGGCAGCAATCATTACATCAACCTTATCCCTTGTCACCAGCTTCTCAGCAGCGCTTACTGATTGTGAGGGATCATTTGCACCATCCTCAATAAAGAGTTTAACAGGCCTACCTATAATACCTCCCTCACTGTTGATCCTATCTGCCCCTATCTCAACCCCTGCCTTCTGATAACTCCCTGCTGCAGCAATCGGACCTGTCAAAGGATATACAACACCTACCTTTACAGGTTCAGCAGCAAAGGTAAACCCTGTTGATAAAAATATTAAAATAGCTATAAAAGATAAATTATTTTTAAAAAATCTTCCCATTTTTTCTCCCTCCTTTCGATAAAAGTATTTCAAAAATCTTTTCCTATAATGCTCAATTACTTTTTACCAATCCCTATCTCTCACCTCCTTTCAATTAATCTATATCTATCCTATTTATATTAAATTTTCAATAATATCTTTTGTTAAATGACTCACGTCCAAATCTGTTTTCGTTTGATATAATTTACCTTAATCCTCTCCCCTTGAGGCTGTGTCGCAATGAGGTGTATGCCATGTTTGTCATTCCGAGCCTCCTTTTTCTG
>JBBITW010000100.1:0-13031 GCA_037440525.1 Deltaproteobacteria bacterium | reverse complement strand
CCCCCTTGGCCTCCCACGAACAATGAAAATATTCAGGTTAAGGCAAAGGTTAGGAGGCCAGTTTAGGCAAAGTGAATAGGTGAGGGAAATTTTTTCAACCAGAGGGGAATCCACCTGTGGCAGAAAGACCAATTACATAACCTATAAACAAAACTGGCTTCTTAGCCTTAACCTTCAAACCAACCACTATTATTTTCTATGCAATTTAACTTCTTAATGTCTGCATTCGAAGGGTTTGGAACCTTACCTCCCCAGTCAATTCAGGACTTTTTCAGAGCTCTCAGAACTATCCTGAGAGATTTGCTTGAGAATCTTGAAGGTCTTCTTTCTTTAACAATCTTTTGTTTTTCCTGCGATCAATTACCTCTGTGAGCATGGGTAGAAGTAAAGAACCCCCAGGGAGGGAAAAGATGGCCAACGCCGGAATGATCTTTGCTATATTTCTAAGATGCCTCTTAATTTCCCTCCTCTCTTCCAGAGTCCACGCTTCACCGGTATTTCTTGTTTTCATAAGAAGCTTCATCAAACCTCTTATGGAAATAACCTCCTTTAGGATTGCTTCCTTATTTGAGATGAGAAGGTTTTTAAGATATTTTTTTATCATAAATCACAAGAAATAAGAATTTTTACTGCAAAATTGCATATAAAATAGACTCTATCCTAAATTAAGCGATCCTTATCCGCCTGTAGTGGATCAGCCTATGGCTGAATTGTCATTGCGAGGCAAAGCAATCTTTACTAAATTGTCATTCCGAGCGAAGTGAGGAATCTATAAGATTGCCACGCCCCCAGCATCAAGTGCGGGGTCCTCGCAATGACAGATAATAAAAGGCTTTTCATAAAAAATCGTTCAACTTAGGTCTATGTTAATTCTGCCTGGGATGAATATTCTTTTCTCTTGAAATTTTGTGTTTGAATAAATTAATATTTTATTTAATCCGTAAGATTTTTACAAGAGTAATTATAAGAATGAAAAGGTTATATTTAGGTATAGATATTGGGTCTGTCAGTGCAAATACAGTAATAATGGATGAACGAAAGGAGGTTCTTGAAGAACACTATACTCGCCTCAAAGGTCAACCCCTTCTAACTGTTCAGAGGGTTTTAGAAGAAATCCTCGGGCGTATACCACCTGATGCCTTTCAGAGCCTCTCTTTTACAGGGATTGGTGGGAAACTCCTTTCAGAAATTCTGGGTGGAAATTTCGTCAACGAGATTATTGCACAGGCTAAGGCTGTCAAGCATTTCTATCCTGAGATAAAAACAATTATAGATATAGGTGGAGAGGATTCCAAACTGATATTCATTGAGGAGGAGGACGGAGATTTTAAAATAAGTGACTTCTCGATGAATACCCTTTGCGCCGCTGGAACAGGAAGTTTTTTGGATCAGCAGGCAAGCCGCCTCGGTCTTACGATAGAGGAATTTGGAGAACTTGCACTAAAATCTAAAAATCCTCCCCGTATTGCAGGACGTTGCAGTGTCTTTGCAAAGTCAGATATGATCCACCTCCAGCAGATCGCCACACCTGATTATGATATTGTTGCAGGCCTCTGCTACGCCCTTGCAAGAAATTTTAAGAGCAATATTGGTAAGGGAAAGACATTCCTAAAACCTGTCTCTTTCCAGGGAGGAGTGGCAGCCAATGTTGGAATGAGAAAGGCCTTCAAAGATGTACTGGAACTTTCCGATGGGGAGCTCATTATACCGAAATACTATGCCTCTATGGGGGCCATAGGTTCTATCCTTATCACAATGGAGGAAGGGAAAGGTAACCTAAGGACATTAGATTTAGAGCCATTAAAAAGATACCTCCATGAACACGAAGAGAAGGAGACTCCCTTAAAGCCACTCTGTCTCTCATCTAACCATATTCACAGTGAGCAGAGACTCCAGAAACATTTAACCAATCTATCATCAGAAGAGAAGATAGAGGCCTACCTGGGATTGGATGTTGGATCGATAAGCACAAACCTCGTGGTTATAGATAAAGATAAGAGGGTTTTATCCAAACGCTATTTGATGACTGCTGGTCGTCCAATTGAGGCTATTCGAATCGGACTGAGGGAGATAGGCGAGGAGATTGGCGATCGGGTTGAGATTAAAGGGGTTGGAACAACAGGTTCGGGTCGCTATCTAACTGCGGACTTTGTGGGTGCTGATATTGTGCGAAACGAGATCACCGCTCAGGCAACCGCAGCCATCAACATAGATCCAAAGGTTGATACAATCTTTGAGATTGGCGGTCAGGATTCAAAATATATAAGCATCAATAATGGTGTTGTCGTCGATTTTGAAATGAACAAGGTTTGTGCAGCAGGCACAGGATCCTTTTTGGAAGAGCAGGCAGAAAAGTTGGATGTATCCATCAAGGAGGAGTTTGGAGCCTGTGCCCTAACTTCAGAGGCGCCGGTGAGGATGGGTGAAAGATGCACGGTCTTTATTGAATCTGATCTTGTACACCATCAACAGAGAGGTGTAAAGAAGGATGACCTCATTGCAGGTCTTAGTTACTCAATTGTTCAGAACTACCTTAATCGCGTCGTTGGTGATCGCCGAATTGGTGATCGTATCTTCTTCCAGGGAGGAACAGCCTTTAATAAAGGAGTCGTTGCTGCATTTGAGAGTGTCCTCGGTAAAGAGATCATTGTCCCCGAAAATCATGATGTAACAGGTGCTATCGGTGTTGCAATCCTTGCAATGGAGGAAAAGACATGGGAGAAATCGAGTTTTAAAGGTTTCGATTTAAGTAAACGCCACTACGAGCAGTCTTCATTTGAATGTAAAGGTTGCCCAAACCTCTGCCTCATCAGAAAGGTTAGTATCGAAGGGGAGAAACCTCTTTTTTATGGGAGCCGATGTGAAAAGTATGATGTGATCAAGAGGACAAAAGGTTCAAATATACCTGACCTGTTTGCTGAAAGGGAGAAGATACTTTTCTCTCCCTATGAGCCGGAAGAGAAACCTGCTTCCGATGCACCTGAGATAGGAATACCGAGGATCTTATACCTCCACGAGATGTTCCCCTTCTGGAATGCCTTTTTCACTGAGTTGGGCTTTCGTGTTGTGCTTTCAGATGAAACAAACAAAGAGCTTATAAGAAAAGGGGTTGAGAATGTCGTTTCAGAGACATGTTTTCCCATCAAGGTGAGTCATGGTCATGTCCTAAATCTTGTGGAGAAAGGTGTAAAGAGGATATTTCTACCGAGTATTGTTAATCTTAAACCCTCCCACCCTGAAATTCCAAATTCTACGGCATGTCCATACGCACAGGCATTTCCTTATGCAGTTCACTCATCCATCGATTTCAAAAAGGCAAATGTGGAGGTTCTTCAACCAATCCTCCACTTCGGTTTTGGCAAAGACCATCTACTTCAGGAATTGATTGATTTTGGAAGATTGCTCGAGAGGGGATCGAAAAAGGTGAGGGAGGCATTTGAGAAGGCAGAGAGGTTTCAATCCCTGTTCTATCAATCACTTCTAAATCGGGGAAAAGAGATCCTTGATCGGATTGGACCTGATGAGAAGGTGATGGTCATTATTGGAAGGCCTTATAACTCATGTGATTCAGGAGTAAATCTTGATATTCCAAAAAAGCTCCGTGATCTTGGGGTTCTTTCAATACCTATGGACTTTCTTCCTCTGGATTCTATACCCCCTTCTCCAGAGATTAGCCAGATGTACTGGCGGTATGGTCAAAGGATACTTGCGGCAGGAAAGATTATAAACGAAGACCAAAGGCTATATGGAGTTTATATAACCAATTTTGGATGTGGACCAGATTCCTTTATAAGCCATTTCTTCAGAGAACTTTCCAAGGGAAAACCATATCTTCAACTGGAGATTGATGAACATAGTGCTGACGCCGGGGCCATAACCCGATGTGAGGCCTTTCTCGATAGCCTGAAGAATGTGAAATCCATAAGGGTTTCTCCAAGAAGGCTTGAGAACCCAAAGACAGATCGCTCAAAGAAGATTTATATTCCCTATATGTGTGATCATTCATTTGCTGTTGTGGCAGCTTTTGAGGCATGTGGAGTGGAGGCAGATGTAATTCCTGAGTCGGATGAGGATACCCTTTATTGGGGAAGAAGATTCACCTCTGGAAAGGAGTGTTATCCCTGTATCATCACAACAGGCGATATGGTTAAGCTCATAAAGGACCCGAATTTCGATCATAAACGGGCTGCCTTTTTTATGCCATCGGGAAATGGTCCTTGCCGATTCGGACAGTATCATCGATTTCATCGACTCATACTCGATGAGCTTGGTTACCATCATGTTCCTATATATTCACCAAACCAGGATGAAACGCTTTACAACGATCTTGGAATCATGGGTTCCCAGTTTACACGTTTTGGCTGGCAGGGGATTGTTTCGGTAGATCTATTGATGAAAAAACTTCTTGAAACAAGACCCTATGAAAAGATAAAAGGAGAGACGGATAGAATCTATAAGGACTGCCTGAAAAATGTTTGTGAGGCTATAAGATACGGAGGAAATCTTTTGGAGGTTTTGCAGAGAAGTGTTGAGGCATTTAATCAAATTGAAGTTGAGCATCCTGGATCGAAACCATTGATAGGTATTGTAGGAGAGATCTTTGTAAGGCTTAACAGATTCGCCAATGAAGATGTGATTAGAAAGGTTGAAAATTTTGGAGGTGAGGTATGGATTGCCCCTCTTACTGAGTGGATACTTTATGTCAATACCATTGCTAAAGGAAGAAGTCTTAAGAAAAAATCCTTTTCAAATCTTTTAAAAGTCTTTCTTACAGATTATTATCAGAAGAGGGATGAGCATCATCTGGAGAAGATATTTAAACGGAATCTCAGAAATTTTGGCGAACCTAAGACAAAATCCTTATTCAAGATGGCAAAGCCCTATCTCGATTCATCATTCGAGGGTGAGGCAATCCTTTCTATAGGCAAGACAATAGATTTTGCAAAGAGGGGTGTAAGCGGGATTATAAATATAATGCCATTTACATGCATGCCCGGAACCATTGTAAGCACAATTCTAAAGAGATACAGAGAAGAGAATAATAACATTCCAATCCTCAACATGGCCTATGATGGTCAGGAACAGACAAACACATTAACACGCCTCGAGGCCTTCATGTATCAAGCCCGTGAATTTCAAGACAGAAGGAAAAAAAGGATATAATATTTTGAAATTAAAAGAGAATTTTTATAATCAAAAACTTTGTTAAAAAAATCACTTTTTTATTGAAATTTTCTTTTTTAAATGATATAGAAGAAATTGTTTTGTGCTCGGAGCTAAAATCTTAAAATTTAAATCGAGGAGAAAAGATGGATAACTGGACTTTTGGAATTACAATGATTGTTGTTGGAATGGGAGGAACTCTCTTAACCCTTTGGGTCTTGAGCCTCCTGATGAGTGTTCTCAAAAAGGCCTTCCCTTATAAGAAAGAGGAAGAAGGAAAGTAGAATCGAAAGGGGGAAAGAAGATGTTAGAGGCAATTGGAAGTGGACTTGGTGGTCTTATTGCAGGATTTGCAAATCTTCATTGGTCAAATCCGATAATGATTGTTGTGGGCTTAGTCCTGCTTTATCTTGGAATAAAAAAGGATTTTGAACCTTTGCTTCTTGTTCCTATAGGGTTTGGATGCATACTGGTCAACATTCCACTTACAGGTCTGATGGAGGAAGAGGGTTTTCTTAAAATCATTTACGATGCAGGCATTGCGACAGAACTGTTTCCCCTTCTCATTTTCGTGGGCATTGGTGCCATGACAGATTTTGGTCCACTTCTCGAAAACCCTAAGATATTCCTTCTCGGAGCGGCAGGACAGTTTGGCATCTTTTTAACATTGAGCCTTGCCCTGATACTCGGTTTTTCAAAAATGGATGCAGTCTCCATTGGAATTATTGGTGCATGTGATGGTCCTACAGCGATTTATGTTACATCTAAATACGCACCTCATCTCTTGGGTGCTGTTTCAGTCGCAGCTTATTCATATATGTCTCTTGTTCCTGTGATTCAGCCTCCTATTATGAAACTCCTTACAACAAAAGAGGAGAAAATAATAAATATGGGAACAGTAAAAAGATCTGTCTCAAAGACTACAAAGATTCTTTTCCCTCTTGTTGTTACAGTTGTTGGGGGATTGATTGCTCCGAGGGGATTGCCCCTTCTTGGAACTATTATGCTCGGAAACCTGATGAAGGAGTGTGGAGTGGTGAGCAGACTGACAAAGGCCTCTGAGAATGAGATTGCAAATATCGTAACCCTCCTTCTGGGAATCTCTATTGGAGCTACGATGGATGGAAGGATATTTTTGAAACCTCAAACTCTGATCGTTCTGGCATTAGGTTTTTTGGCCATCTGCCTCGACACAGCCTGTGGCGTCCTCTTTGGAAAAGTAATGAAGTTTTTGACAGGAGGAAAGGTCAATCCTTTGATTGGTGCTGCAGGAATTTCTGCCTACCCAATGTCGGCAAGGGTTGTCCAGAGGGAAGGCCAGAAATATAATCCAAAAAATTTCCTCCTCATGCATGCTATGGGGGCTAATACCGGTGGCCAGGTTGGTTCTGTCATGGCTGCTGCTGTGATGCTCTCTGTATTAAAAGGAATGAAAGTAATTTAAATATTTAATAGAAGGTTGAAATGGAATTAATCCATTTAGTTACAAGTATCATTTTCCTGCTGAGTATTATATTAGTCATCACTGGATGGATCGATAGTGTAATAGCCGCTCTGTTAGGAGTCTTTGTAATGGTTCTTTTTGGTGTAATGACAGAAGTAGAGGCCTTTAAATTTGTTGACTGGAATGTAATTTTGATTCTCCTGAGTATCTGGATTATCGCAGGCTATTTCGGAAAGACAGGGGTCCCGGAGTTTTTGGCAACGATTTCTCTTAAATTGTCGAGGGGTAATGTAGCTTTATTTGTCACCTCCATTGGAATGCTTGCAGGATTCATCTCCATGTTTATTGACAATGTGGTAGTTGTTCTCATGTTTGCCCCTGTAATATTTCATGCCTGTAGGCGTTTCAAGTTTAAGTCCTTTGGACCCATTGTATTTATTGGTCTATGTGCAAACTTTATGGGGACTGCTCTACTATTAGGGGATCTACCTCCACAGATGCTTCATAGTGTATCTGGAATTGAGTTCATGGGTTTTTTATGGCACTCAGGACGGCCCTCGTCCTTTTTCATCCTTCTCATTTCATATGTAATAACTATACTCTTCTTTTATTGGAAATTTTCGAGGATGTATAAGGAAGAGAAAATGGATATCTCATTGATCAAAAAAGAAGAAAATTATTTTGAGCATATTAAGGATAAAAGGTTTGCTATAGTTGTCTGCGGAATTTTTTTGCTAACCATTATTGCAATGGCCAATCGTCCATTATTTGGTGTCTATCTTGGATATATTGCCTTATCCGGAGCACTGGCCTTAATTCTAATATTTGAGATTTCCCGAAAGGCTTTTCGGATTGAAATTCCCAATTTTGAGGAAATCCTTTCAGGGCTTGATTGGAGAGCCATTTTTTTCTATATTTCCCTTTTTGCCCTGGTTGGAGGGTTAGAGAATGGGGGAGTTATTAAACTCATTGCAAATTGGATCACACCATTGATAAAATCGAATCTTCTTGCTGGGAGTTCACTGCTTTACTGGGTGACCGCACCTATCGTTGGAGTGGTGGAACATGATGCCTACATCCTTACCATGCTCTATGTTATTAAAGACATTGGAAAGGAGATAAATCCCTGGCCACTTTACTGGTCCCTCCTTTGGGCAGGAACACTGGGAAGTAATTTGACAATTGCAGGAGCTCCAGCTTTATTTGTGGCAAAGAATTTGGGTGAAAAAGAGGATCAGAGAAAAGCAACACTTAGGGAGTTTTTCAGTTATACAGTTCCCTATGTGATTATTTCCCTCATATTCTGTTATATCCCAGCGGTATTGATCTGGGTCCTCCCTTTTGCAAAGTAAAATCTCAGCCCCTTCAAAGGCAAGAGATATTTTATTTTAAGAAATATCGATATTTCTCTATGATCTTGGTAATCGTAAAATGATTTGAATTCATGCCTTAATAGTAAGCACTATTAAAAGCCTTATTCTTTGGACATGAGGTTGGGGGGGAATTCATGGCAATTTTAACGATAGCCAGAAAGTATGGAAGTGGTGGAAGAGAAATCGGTCGAGCGATTGCGGAACAGTTGAACTATGACTATATAGACCGAGGAAGAATCCTCGATGATATGAGGGCCTAAGGTAAACAATGGGAAGAGCGGGCAAAAAGTTTTGATGAAAATTACCCCACTCTTTGGGAAAGATATGACTGAGCTTATAGAGGTTTTGTGGCACTCAATCAAAGCTATTTTCTGAACTATGCACTTAAAGATAAAGTTGTTATCATGGGAAGAGGAGGGAATTTCCTTTTAAAAGGTATCCCCTATGCCCTTAGAGTTCGTATTGTCGCCCCGATTGAAAAAAGAATAGAGAAGATTATGGAGAGAGAAGGGATTAATAGCCAAAATGCCAGATGGTTGATAGAAAAGACAGATCGTGAGATGGCAGGGGCAATTTACTTAATATATGGGAGAGACTGGGATAATATGTCAGAGTATGAGATGGTTTTTGATACAGGAATTCAACCCCATGAGGAAATTATAACGACCATTAAGGATGCCCTCAGTGAAAAAGAGAAGTTGAATACCGAAAAAGCGAGGGAAATTTTACAATTGAGGGCCCTTGCAGCAAAGATTAAAGCAGAGATATTAACCAATCCTCAATATAGTATATCAGTATTAGATGTTTATCCAAAAAAAGAGGATATGAGCGAAAAGGGGCTTGTCCTCCGTGGGATAATACATAATCAAAATGATATAAAAAGGATTGAAGAAACGGCTAAGAAACTGGCTGGGGATATGCCAATTGAGTTTGGACTCCAATATCGATGGTTACCTCGATTAAGGCCATGGCAATTCAAATGAAAAAATAGCCTTTTATAGCTTATTTTAAAAAAACTAAAAATTATAGATACCCTCAAAACAAATCCTGTTTTAATTTCATTCAATTTCAGCGAAGAGGGGCGGGGAGAGAGTTAGGGTGAGGAGTTCAGATCGGTAGATGTCATTTATTTAATGCTCCCATCAATAATTAAAGGCCCTCTTCTTTTTTTTCGAGAGGGATTTCTATTCTCTTGTTAAATTCTCATTAATTTTTTAAGATAATTTATGAAAGAACAAATTCGAAATCCCCTCACCCAATCCCTCTCCCCTCGGGGGAGAAGGATTGGGTGAGGGGCGAGGGGGTTTATGAAAAAGCCATTAGTTGGGATTCTGATGGGAAGTGAAAGTGATTTGCCGGTGATGGAAAAAGTGGCGGAGGTACTAAAAGAGATGGGGGTTCCCTATGAGATGGATATTAGCTCTGCTCATCGAATACCTGAGAAGACAGTCAAGTATGCCCGGACAGCGAGAAAGCGAGGAATCGAAGTACTGATTGCAGGTGCTGGGATGTCAGCCCATCTGGCTGGGGTTTTGGCTGCTCATACCACATTACCGGTAATTGGTGTTCCTCTTAAATCTGGAGCACTTGATGGCGTGGATGCTCTCTATTCCACGGTTCAGATGCCAACTGGTGTTCCAGTAGCAACAGTTAGTATCGATGGAGCAAAGAACGCAGCCTACCTTGCCTGTGAGATCCTATCAATTAAGTATCCTGAAATTGAAAAGAGGCTGGAAGAATTCAGGGCTAAGATGAGAAGATCGTTAGAGGAAAAATCGAAAGCCATAAGACATCGAAAGGGTGGAATTTAGTCAATGGTAATGGCAAGGGCGAAGAAGCCAGTTTGGTCAGGGTCTGAGGGTTAGGTTTGGGATCTAAAAGACCGATAACTTAACCCATTAACTAAACCGGCATCTTTATCTTTACCCTAACACAAAAAACGCCTATTTGCGAAACGATGGAAAATAATAATAATGATGTGATTCGTCAGGCCGCCTCGATCATCAAAAGGGGGGGAATTGTAGCCTTCCCCACAGAGACCGTTTATGGGTTGGGGGCTGATGCCTTCAATCCTATTGCCGTGGCTCGTATCTTCGAAGTTAAGCGAAGACCTCATTTTGATCCATTAATTATTCATGTTGCCTCACAAAAAGATTTAGGGCTTCTGGTTCGAGAAATCCCTCTGGATGCAAGAAGATTAATCGATAGATTCTGGCCAGGTCCTCTAACCATTGTTCTTTTAAAAAGAGAGGAGGTCCCTGATATAGTCACCTCAGGTCTTCAAACAGTGGCTATTCGGATGCCAAAACATCCAGTGTCATTAAAATTGATCGAGCTTTCAGAAACTCCAATTGTCGGACCAAGTGCAAATCCATTTGGGTATTTAAGCCCCACAACAGCTGAACATGTAAGAGAGCAATTGGGTAATAAGATAGACTTTATTTTAGATGGAGGGCCATGTGAGATAGGGGTAGAATCTACAATCATCTCTTTTTGTGGAGAAAAACCACAGTTATTAAGACCTGGTGGAATTCCGCTCGAAGAGATAGAATCAATAATAGGAAGTGTAGAATTGAGCTATCAAGATGGGAGGAAACCCATGGCTCCGGGGATGTTACCAAAACATTATGCCCCAAGAACACCAATCTTACTGGATTGGACTGGGAGTGATGTTGTTGACTTTAAGGATAAAAGAGTTGGGTTTCTTGCTTTTCAGAAGCCAAAAAATTTTTTAAAATTTGCTCACACTGAAATCCTCTCAAAAAAGGGGGATTTGAGGGAGGCAGCAGCAAATCTATTTTCTTCCATCAGGCATCTGGATACTTTAAACTTAGACCTGATACTGGCTGAAAGAGTCCCAGAAGTTGGTCTGGGACGGGCAATCATGGACCGCCTCCGCCGTGCCAGTAAAAAGACCTCAATATACAAACATTCCCTAAATGACTTTAAGGGAAAAGGATTAAATAAAACAAAAGACCTGTTAAATGATAGAAAAAAAGAGAGGGAGATGGAGGATGAATAAAAAGAATAATATTTACTCTATCCATATGTCTACCCGGCTTCCCTTCTTCTTCATCATATTTTTCCTTTTCACTTTAAACCTTTCACCTTCTCTTTCCTTGCCTGCTGAGGATGTCCAGCTTGTGTTGGATGACCAGTATTTTCAGGTAGCAAAGAGGTTGATTCAGGATTCAAGGTCCTCGATTCAGGTGATGATGTTTGAGATGGGTTATTACGAGAAATTTCCTAACACTCCTTCTAATCTCCTTATAAGAGAGCTCATTGAAGCAAAAAGAAGGGGTGTCAAAGTGGAAGTCATTTTAGAAGTAAGAGAAGGAAGGGATCGCACGAGTGAGAGAAATCGTCAAACAGGAAAGATCCTCTCTGGTGGTGGAGTAAAAGTAATTTATGATCCACTTTTTAAAACCACTCACGCAAAATGGATGGTGATCGATGGAGAATTCTCCCTTATTGGTAGCGCCAACTGGACATACTATGCCCTCACAAATAATAATGAAGTCTCTGTATTGATTAGATCAAAAGGTTTGGCAAAGGAGCTGGTGGATTATTTCAATCGGGTAAAGGCAACTGGGAGTAAAAATTAGGGATCATCCTGACTTGACCATTCATATTTGATAAGAGTTAAAGCTATCGATTAGATTCCTGAGGTTAAAAAATGCTTATTGATTCACATGCACACTTAGAGATGCCAGAATTTAAGAAAGACCTTGAGGAAGTGATTCAGAGGGCCAGATCATCAGGTGTTGAATATATCTTCACCGTTGGAACTGAGAGGAAAGATTGGGTAAAAACCCTTGAGATTACAAAGTTCTATTCGTCTGTCTACGCAATCTTGGGTGTCCACCCTCACAATGCAAAGGAAATTGATGACCAGACATATCCCCTTCTTAAAAGTTTTTGCAAAAATGAAAAGGTAAGGGCACTGGGTGAAATTGGACTTGATTTCTATAGAAACCTCTCTCCAAGAGAGATTCAGCTTAAAAGGTTTCGAGAACAGATTGGACTGGCAAAAGAATTGAGACTTCCAATTGTGGTGCACGATCGGGATGCTCATAAAGAAACCATTGAGATACTTAGGGAGGAAAGGGCAGATCTTTGTGGAGGGATTATACACTGTTTCTCAGGGGATTATGAAATGGCAAAGGAATGTATAGATATGGGATTTTATATCTCCATCCCCGGCAGTATTACATTCAAAAATGCAGAATCCTTCAGAGAAACTGTAAGAAGAATTCCCCTAAAGTCTATTTTGATTGAGACTGATGCCCCATTTTTAACCCCTGAGCCATTTCGTGGGAAAAGAAATGAACCAAGTTTCATTCAGTATACAGCAAGAAAGATAGCAGAGATAAAAATGATATCTTTCGAAAATGTTGCTGAGATAACATCAGAGAATGCATTGAAAGTTTACCATTTATAAAAGGATTTTAGATGGAGGCCTTCGGGAAGAAATTTATTGCAGATTTAAAAAACTCCCTAAATAATAGGGAGAGAAAAATTATCGAAAACCCATCCTTTTCTCACGCAGCAGTTCTTGTTCCATTATTTAGGAAGGAAGGCGTCTGTCACCTTCTCTTTACCAGGAGGACAGATAGAGTTAAATATCACAAAGGTGAGATATCATTTCCAGGTGGAATGGCTGATAAGGAAGACCTTAATTTAGAAAAGACGGCACTTCGTGAAGCATCAGAGGAGATAGGTTTAAATGAAAAAGATGTAGAGATCATTGGCATTCTTGATGATATTGTTACAATTACGGAGTTTATAGTCACACCATTTGTCGGTCTTTTTCCTTATCCATATCTCTTCAAGCCAAGCCCAATTGAGATTGCAGAACTGATTGAGGTTCCCCTTTCATACCTATTGAGAGAAGACTGTTTCAGCGAAAGGGAGATCATAAGAATGGGTAAGAGAGAGCTGGTATATTCTTATCAATATGGGAACCATATAATCTGGGGAGCCACTGCAAGAATACTAAAGCAATTATTAGATTTGATATCATCTTAAAAAATTAGCCGTCTTCACTTTCA
>JBBITW010000099.1:0-13088 GCA_037440525.1 Deltaproteobacteria bacterium | reverse complement strand
AAGGCTTTTCCACCCCACCTCCCCAGTCCAAAAAATCGTTTTTAATACTTTTTCAAATATCTTTACAGGAATACTTGACAAAATATTAAGAGTTTTTTATTTTTTTCTTAAAAATTGTGAAAGGAGTCACAAAATTGAAATTTAACAAGATCCCTGAGGCCACGATTAGAAGGTTATCTCGATATTCGAGATGTTTAGAGGAGATGGATCAGAGTGGTGAGAAGGTTGTTTCATCTGCGCAACTTGCCACGAGATGCATGGTCAATGCAGCCCAGGTGAGGAAGGACCTTGCATATTTTGGAGAGTTTGGAATTCGGGGCGTTGGTTATTACGTAAAGGATTTGCTTAATGATATTAAACATATATTGGGATTGAATAGAGAGTGGAGAATGGCAGTCATAGGTATTGGAAATCTGGGTTCTGCACTTCTTTCCTATAAAGATTTTTTAAAACAGAATTATAAGATTGTCGCTGCATTCGATATCGACCCGCCAAAGGTTATAGGAAGGGTATCAGAAAAATTGGGGAAACCTGTTGAGATACTTCATATCAACAGAATCAAAGATGTTGCAAAGGAAAGAAATATCGAAATCGGACTGATCACCACCCCTCCATCAGAGGCCCAGAATGTTGCCAATCTCTTAGTGGAGGCAGGGATAAGGGGGATTCTAAATTTTGCCCCTGCCCAGATTACAGTCCCTGAAGGATATGTGATAAAGAATGTCTTTTTCACAACGATCCTTGATAATTTAGCATACCTCTTATCTAATATGTAAAATAAGATTGGTTATAAATAAGAAGGTTCATTTATTAATTGAAAAATATGTGGCTCAATTACATTTTTAAAGGAGTTTTTATCATTCCTATAAATTCTTCACAGGTTATGAGGTAGGCAAAGCCAAAGCCAAGGTTTTTTAGCGTGGCGATGTGGAGTTCAATTCTACCCGTGGCCGTGCCATCGACTAAAAAAAAGACACGATAATCTCTCATAAAGGCATCTCGCGCAGTGGTCTCACAACAGAGGTTCGTCATTACCCCTGTGATTACTAAATCCTTAATCCCTCTGGAACGAAGGATCCTATCGAGATCGGTTTCAAAGAAGGCACTATAACGTTTTTTTGGAAGAATTGTGTCATTTTGCTCAATCTGAATCTCGGGAAGAAATTCCCAATCCTCTGTTCCTTGAACAATCTTCTCTCCCCACCACTTGACGAGCATTCCACCATCTGATGGTCTCTCAGTATGGCCGTGCTGAGTGAAGATGATGGGGATATTTGCAGACCGACAATATTCGATTACTTTGAGGATATTGTCTATAACAGGTTTTACGATCCTCAGGAAAAATTTCTGCATGTCAATGACAATGAGGGCTGTGTGGGCCTGGTCAATTATTTCCCTTTTTTCACGATAGTATTTTAATTCATTTAAAATCTTTTCCGAATCTAACTTCATCTCTTCTTCCATTTGGGATTATCTATGATATGGGGTTTACCATCTTCTTCGACCAAGAGTCTAACGAAGCCGCTCTTCTCTATGTCACCATAATTATGGCCTGCATCACCCGGGTAGATTGCAAAGAATATGAAAGGTCCTCTCCCAGTATTTACCATGCGGTGTCCCCAGAAGGGTGGGATGTAGGCCACAACCCCGGGTTTAACAGGGATGGATTCGAAATCCCCTTCCTCAGTCTGGGCAAGGAGATATCCTTCTCCCTCGAGTCCCAAATAAACCTCTGATGTATCAAGCCTTCTGTGATAGTGACCTTTTGTCATAAAATATTCTTTTCCAATCTTTCCTGGATGGATCGTTGTGGTAGCCAACTGAAGATGACCATTCTCTTCAGGTAAAATCCTTTCGCTGAAGGAGTAGATAATCGGATCCTCTTTTTCGAGGATTCTTTTTTCAGCTTCAGAGTCAAAAAACATACCCTTCATGTCGCTTAGCTTTCTGATATTTGTTCGGTCATTAGGAATAAGCTCACCTGTTCTAAAATTGATCTCCATTGAAAAGGGTTTCATTACCATCTCCTCCTAAATTACTATTTTAACGAGAATCAAAAATTAAGGCAAATGAAATTTTTACCTTTTTCATAGAGCTCTCTATATGGCCTCTTGACTCTTTGAGTGGATTTTTTTAATCTTTATAGTAAAGATGGAGATTATTAAAACTGTTAAAGAGATGAAAAGTATTTCCTCAGGGGCAAGGAGAATGGAAAAGACCATTGTTCTTGTTCCGACAATGGGATTTTTCCATGAAGGGCATCTCAGTTTAATGAGGGAGGGGAGGCGAAGAGGGGATATCCTCGTGGTGAGCCTTTTTGTCAATCCAACCCAGTTTTCTCCAGGGGAGGATTTTGAAAGATATCCGAGAGATTTTGAGAGGGATAGAAGAATGGCAGAGGATGTAGGGGTAGATATCCTTTTTGCACCGGAGACTGAGGAGATGTATTTACCAAATCATCAGACCTTTGTTTATGTTGAGAAGCTGACAAAAGGACTCTGTGGAAAATCGAGACCTACCCATTTCCAGGGTGTTACAACAGTTGTCAACATGCTATTCAACATTGTGATGCCCCATATTGCCATATTTGGAGAAAAGGATTTTCAACAACTTATTACTATAAAGCAGATGGTTAGAGATCTCCATATGGACGTTGAGGTCTTGGGTATGCCTATTGTCAGAGAGTCAGATGGTCTGGCCATGAGTTCCCGAAATACATATCTCAAACCTGACGAGAGAAAGGCAGCTTTATCCATTTACCGCTCACTTAAAAGGGCTGAGGAGCTCCTTCAAAAGGGAGAAAGAGAAGCAGAGGCAATTCTCGCTGAGTTAAATAAAATTCTTCTCTCCGAACCTCTTATCAGGATTGATTATGCTCAGGTTTGCGATGTCAATACCCTCGAAGATGTTAATAGGATTGAAGGGGATGTGGTGATTGCAATTGCTGCCTATGTCGGGCGGACAAGGTTGATTGATAATCTAATTTTCAGATATAATTAAATATTATTTTTATGAAATGGAAAGGAGAACCTGATGCAAAGGTTCATGTTGAAATCAAAGATTCATCGGGCTACTGTAACCGATTCAAACCTTCATTATCAGGGGAGTCTTACCTTAGATGAGTCACTGATGAAGGCTGCAAATCTTCTCCCTTATGAGAAGGTTGAGGTTTATAACATTACCAACGGGAATAGATTCAATACCTATGTGATTAAGGGAGAGAAAGGGAGTGGGACAGTATGTGTCAATGGTGCTGCTGCCCATCTTGCAAAGAGAGGGGATCTTGTCATCATCGCGAGTTATATTCTGTTAGAAGAGAAGAAGACAAAGGATTATAAGGCAAAGGTAGTCTTCGTTGATGAGAATAACAATATTATTAAAGAGCCTTCAAAGAAGGAGTAATCTTCCTCAAGCCCAAATGAAATTTAAAAAAGAGAATCTTTAGATTTACCCTTTTATCTTTTTTAATTCCTCCTCATCGATATGAAAACTATGTTCCTCTGTGGGGAATTCACCCCTTTGCACTTCTTCCCTGTATGATTCAAAGGCCTTTATGATCAATGGGCTCAGGTTGACATAACGCTTTGCAAACTTCGGTGTAAATCGATCGAAGAGGCCAAGCATATCGTGGATGACCAGGACCTGTCCATCACAGTGAGGTCCTGCACCAATACCAATTGTTGGGACTCTTAGACGTTCTGTGATTCTCTTAGCAATCGGAGCAGGGATTGCCTCAAGAAGCACTGAAAATGCACCGGCGTCTTCGAGCAGAAGGGCATCATCTATTATCCTCTGGGCTGCTTGGGCATCCCTTCCCTGGACTTTAAATCCTCCAAGCATTGTAAAGGTCTGAGGTGTTAGACCTATATGACCCATTACTGGAATCCCTGCCCTGACAATTGCCTTTACAATCTCCTTCATCGTTGCTCCGCCTTCAAGTTTCACTGCATCTGCTCCTCCCTCCTTCATAAATCGACCTGCATTTAGAATCGCATCCCGCTCAGATGTTTGATAAGACATAAAGGGCATATCACCTATGATTAGTGGGTATCTCGCACCACGAGAGACGGCCTTTGTATGATGGATCATCTCCTCCATCGTCACCGGAAGGGTATTTTCATAACCCAGGACAGTCATACCTAAGGAGTCTCCTACGAGGATGATATCAATCCCTGCCCGATCCTCCAGCAGGGCCATAGGATAATCGTAAGCTGTAAGCATTGTGATCTTTCTTCCCTCTCTCTTCATTGCCTGAATATCTACAGGTGTGAGCTTTTTTCGATCCATCTCATCCTCCATTTAGTGATTGGAAATATCTTTTTAAAAACCTTTCTCAATTACCTTCACCAGATCGGTTATGACCTCATTATAGGGGACAGAAATCCCCAGTTTCTTAGCCTCCCTGACAATTGCCCCATTTATCGCATCTATCTCTGTTTTTCTTCTGTAATCAAAGTCCTGACCCATGGAGGAGCGGTTCTCTCGGGTAATTTCTGCAATTGCTTTTACCTTTTCGATCATATTTCCTTCAATTAGGATTCCCTTTCCCCGTGCCACCTCAACTGCCTCAGAAACCAGGCCCTCCATCAACCTGAGGGTTTCCTGGTGATCCAGTAGCTGTCCGTTCTTTAATCCGGTTAAGGCGGTGAGTGCATTTATCCCAACGTTTATCAGAAGTTTCTCCCAGATGAGGTTATGAATATTGGTGGAAACCTCTGTCTCAATACCTGCCTTACGAAACATATTCGAAATTTGATTTGCCCGACTGGTAATCTTACCATCAAGCTCTCCAATAAAGGTCTTTCCCCACCCTGCGTGTCGAATATGGCCTGGTTTGATAAGTGTCGCTCCATGGCCTGTAATTCCTAATAAGATATTTTTTTGATCTATATATTTAGATATTATCTCTTCGTTTCCGAGACCATTTTGAAGCGTGAGATAGATTGTTTTCTCTCCTTGAAGGGGCAGGGAATCTTTAATTGCCTTTTCCGTTTGATAGGTTTTGACGAATAAAATGACTAAATCGGCCCATCCAATAGATGCTACATCCGTTGTAATATTTATATTGATATTACGAACACTTCCTTTCTCCTCAATAATGAGACCATTCTTCTCAATGGCATGTACATATTCACTCCGCCTCGCAAAAAGCCATACTTCCTCTCCGCAGAGTGCGAGAAGTCCACCAAAAAGACTTCCCATTGCCCCTGAACCTATGATAACTGTCTTCATCTGTTTGAAAAACTACCATAGGTCAAAGTAAAAATCAAGTTTTCAAATTGGGATCTTTGAAAAGGTATTAAAAACGAATTTTTGGACTTTTTCAGAGCTCTCATATTATTCTATTACTCAGATTGCTTGAACAAGAAGAAGAATTGTAAAGCCGATGATTCCCAGAGATGTGATCCATGCAATTGTGTTAAAGATTGGTCCGTTTGTATAATTTAGCATCAATTTCTTGTCGTTGATCAATAAGAGCATGAATATGAGAACAAAGGGTAAGACCATACCGTTAATAACTTGAGAGAAATACATTATCGGGATAAGGGGAAAGTTTGGATAAAGAACAATTCCTGCTCCAAGGAATATGATCAAAGAATATATTCCATAGAATTGAGGGGCCTCAACAAATTTCTTATCTATCCCTACCTCCCAACCCAATCCCTCACAGATGAGGTAGGTGGTTGAGAGGGGAAGGATTGAGGCTGCAAAGAGGGAGGCATTGACGAGGCCAAAGGCAAAAAGATAGGTGCAATATTTACCTGCAAGGGGTGCAAGAGATAGTGCAGCATCTTTGGCTGTTTCGATATGCAGACCATGTTTAAAAAGTGTCTCCGCGCAGACGAGGATGATAAAGAAGGCCACTATGTGGACAGTGATAGATCCAATGATAACATCGAATCGGGCAAATCTATATTCTTCCAATTTGATTCCCTTCTCCACTATCGAGGCTTGGAGATAGAATTGCATCCAGGGGGCAATCGTCGTCCCAATCAAACCGATTAGCATTGTTATCTCGGAGGTTTGAAAATCAAACTTTGGATGGATGAATTGTTCTATTACATAATTCCAGTCAGGCTTTACAATGATCCCTGTGATAATATAAGAGACATAAAATACACATGCGACGAGAAATGCCTTCTCTACAGACTTATACGTCCCTTTAACTACCATCCACCAGACCAGAAATGCACTCGCAGGCACGGATATGAGCTTGTTTACTCCAAAGATTTCCATTCCTGCTGCCACTCCTGAAAAGTTGGAGATGGCATTGCCCATATTTGTTAAAAACATACCTATCATCAGGTAGAAGGTAATCTTTGCTCCAAATTTTTCACGGATCAGATCAGAAAGTCCCTTTCCCGTGACAACCCCCATTCGAGCACACATCTCCTGGATTACGATGAGTGCAATCATGATTGGAACGAGGGACCAGATGAGCTTAAGTCCAAATTCTGCACCTGCTAAGGAATATGTGGTTATACCGCCTGCATCATTATCGACATTGGAGGTAATAATACCCGGCCCCATTAGAATGAAGAATAGACCGACCGATCTCCATAGGGAGTGTCTTGAACTTGAAAACCACTTTCTATAGTCAATCATGATTAATCCATCCCAGTCATTTCAGGACTTTTTCAGAGCTCATAATCTAAATTGGGCGATTACCGATTGTCATTGCGAGGCGAAACCGAAGCAATCTCATAGATTCCTCGCTTCGCTAGGAATGACAATTTAGTAAAGATTCGCCCTGCCATGATAATTCAGCCATAGGCTTAATCGCTCAATTTAGGTATAAATATCGAGATTCCAATCAAAAAAGCTTTTTATATCTATTAATTCAATATCTGATTATCTGGATTTTAGGTTATCCAGCCTCGGGTGCCAAGACATCTAAGATGCTCCGAAAGCTGATCACTCCTTTAAGGTGATTTTCTTCATCAACTACAGGCAAAGCCCTGAATCCATATTTTGCAAAAGTCTCCACGACCTCCTTCTGATCTTTATCAAATTTTACACTTACAATTCGGGGCATCTGGATTTCGGACAGATATTGATTGGGTTGGGATGTAAGGAGATCCTTTATACTTACAATCCCCTGGAGCACGTCCTCTTCATTGACCACATAGATATAGTCCACGATATCTAAGTTCTGTGCCTCTCCCTTTAGTCGAGAGATTGCTCCTTCTACGGTGATATCAGGGGTTAAACTTAGGTAGGCTGTTGTCATCAATCCACCTGCGGTTTCTTCGGGATGGATGAGAAGTTCTCTCAGATCTTCTGCCCTCTCTTGCTCCATACCCTCGAGGATTTCTTCAGCGCGTTCCTTTGGTAGATCGGCCAGAAGATCAGCCGCATCGCTGGGAGACATCTCCTCCACAATATCAGAGGCTCGTTCCACTGGTATTGTCTCAATAAGGGCCTTTTGAATCTTTGGGTCAATCTCTTCGAGGGTCTCGGCTGCGGTTTCTGGATCGAGGGCATGAAATATTGCCGATCTTTCGCGACCGCTTAAATCCTCTATGATATCGGCCAGATCTGCTGGGTGAAGATGTGAAAGTTTTTTCTGAGAGATGCTAAGTTGGAGAAGATCAGTTCCGGAAAGGAGCTGAACATATTTCCATGATATGAACTGGTTTGGAAGCTCATAGGAGAAAAGGAATCTCAGGAGCCTATCCACGAACTTCTCCCAACCTACCCTCCTCATCAATCCTCTAAATCCCACATCAACATGGACAAGCCTTAGATGTGAATTTATTCGAAGGAAATGAAGATCGTTTACCCTAACCACTTTTGCTCCGAATGTATCTACTATCTGTTTGTCGAGGACTTCGTCACGAAGTGAAATAAACCCTTGCCCTTGAAGGGAATGGCTTAGATCCTGAAGTTCTAATTCGGCAAGAATTATTTTGGGCTCAATTTGAAGAATCTTCTCCCAAGGAATATAAAATTTCCTCCCCCTCATTCGTGTCCTTAGGGTCATACCAATGATCATTGGATAGGGTTCTCTCCTCTCGACTGTTAGGTCAAAGATCTTGCCCAGATTCTTGCCCGAACTGCTATAGACCCTTCGATTTAAAAAATCGCTTAAAAAGTAGAATTCCTTGAGGTTCTGATTCATAAACCCCTACCTTTTTCCTCTATTTTTATTGATCTTACCTCCCCTTCCTTCATTTCTTCTAATACATTTTTTATTAATCCAGAAAGGTCTCCCTCTATGTCTTTTGGGGAATGAATCTCTATAAGAAGGCATTTGAGTTTCAGAAATCCTTTTGCCTTCATAAAACGTCCGAAAAGCCTCTCCAATTCCGCTGGATTTATCTCTTTTAAATGGGTTAAGAGGCCATGAAGTTCATCTCTGGCATATCGCTCAAAGATATCGTGTTCCCTGAGTTTCATGATGGAGTAAAGTTCATCAATTGCATTGGGTTCTCCCTTAAATGAAAAGATAGTAATTGATCGAGGTCTATTGGGGATAAACTCCCTTCTCTCTTCTTGGTTTAAGCCAGATGGAGGTTGATAATCCAATTCATCAAGGATTCGAAGATTTCTAATAAAAGTGGCCTGATGTTCTTTTGAACGGAACCACTGGCAGGGGAATCCCTTTCTCGAAATCTCTTCTAACTCTCTTGCCTTTACCCTTTCCTTAGCCTGCTTTTGCAAAAGGGTATATTCAAACTTAGAGTAACAATTCTTTACTATAAACCCAAATTCGAGGATATCCTTATCTCTCATGGGATTTCGATGATAATACTGCCTGTATTTCCCTTGCAGTAGTTGTTCAATCGCCTTAATCTCTGTTAATCTATTTCTTATCTCCTTATAGAGTTCTCGTATATCGGTAATCATATCTTGAGGAATATTCCTTTCTGGTGTAACCAGCTGACACATTCCCTGGAAGTCTTCTACTGCACCCTTGAGATAGTGATAATTATGGGTGATAGTCTTCTCAAGACTTTCAGCATATCTTTGCACCGAATCCTTTGGCATAATTTACCCCTTTTACAAATTTTATCCTAAATTTCATACTTTCTCCAACTTATCTTTCATTTCTAAGGGTATCGGAATATAAGTCAAACACAGTTTTTTTTATCTGCTCATCAGCCTCTGTCATCCTCCATCTTTCAAGTTCTTCAATTTTGACCCACCGAAGATCGAGACAACCCAGAGGTTTGAGATAGCCATTCATAATCTTACAAAGATAGGCAAGAAGAAGAATGGGATATTCCGAGTAGGAGTGAAAAACGACTCCAAAGATTTTTCCCACCTCCACATCAATATCGAGCTCCTCTTTCAATTCCCTTCGAAGTGCCTGCCGCGGTTCTTCCCATTCCTCTACCTTCCCTCCTGGAAATTCCCAAAGAAATCCTCTGGGTGAAGTCCCTTTCCTTTGAGTGATTAGAGCCTTTCCGTTATCAATAATCACCCCTGCAGAAACAATGACCGTCTTCATATAGTCTACTTTCAGGCATTAATCTCTTCACATAGGAAATGGGTTAAATGGGATTTAAAATTTTTATCAGGTCTTAAACAATATCATGCATCTCTTTTTCAATCTCTTTTAATATATTTATTTCATAAGGTGTTACATTTTTTAGCGATGGATCCAGTGGGTTTTCTGGATTAAAGTTCTGAAGGATCAGATTTGGGCCTGCTTTTAATTGATAGGCCAAAGTTTTTATATCCTCTTTACTATGGAATTTTGGAACAACGGTCATCCTGAATTCGTATTCAACTTTTCCTCTCTTTAGGATTTCTATCGATCTCAAAATTAGATCGAGGTTTATAGATTCCCCGGCTACACGCCAGTAATTGAATGGGTTTAGAGGTGCCTTTACATCCATTGAGATGAAATCGACTAACTTTTCTTCTATCAGGAACTCTATCATCTGGGGATTAGAGCCGTTTGTATCCAGTTTAACCAGAAATCCCTGCTGTTTGATCCGCCGAATTATATCAGGAAGCCCTTTATGAATAGTTGGTTCTCCTCCTGTTATGCAGACCCCATCAATCCAGCCTTTAAAGGAGTTTATACGGTTCAGTATATCTTCCAAGGGGATTGAGGAATAATCTTCGGGATGTAAAATAAGAGGGTGGTTATGGCAGTAAGGACAACGGAAGTTGCAATACGGCAGAAATAGGACAGAACATATCTTTCCCTTCCAGTCCAGAAATGAAGTTTCTAAGAATCCTTTTATCTCTACCATCACTATCCAACATACTATAATGCATAACTGAAGTGGGGGACTTAGTGGTCTGGCAGGAGTGTATGAAATTTAAATCGTCCGCTTGATAAGATTTTCGAGGATATTCCTGCCAGATCTTTTAACTTAGCCTCATTTAAGTAACGGGTTACTATATGTATTAAAATTATAGACCCCCTTAGTGAAGGGTTCGCAGGTAATGTTTCACCTCCTGAAGGCTTGGAACCTCGCCTCTCCAACTGGCTATCTCTCTCTCTTCCTCATCTTCGATGATGATGGAAGGGGTGGAGAGGATGCTGTGAAATGAGGCTTCTGCAAGACCATCTATGGTTTCTAAATCGTATGTAAAGACTTTCATCCCTTGCCTCTTCAATTCCTTTCCAATCTCCTTTGCAGCAGGACATCTTGGGCATTTCTCTTTTGTAAAGATCTTAATGTATTCCATCCTTCCTCCATGATATAATATAAGAAAAAGGTCTTATGCCGTCAAAACCGTATGGCCATCTTTTTCCTCTATGAAGGCTTGATTTCTATAACGGTTTCTAAGCTCACCAATCTTTCCCTTATTCCAACTTGATATTTTTGTAAAATAACCTGTGATACGGGTTATTCCATCCACATCATTCGAACCACAATAGATACACGATGATCTAAGCCCTCTGCTTGTCCGATTGCATATATTACAGGTTGTAAATTCTGGTGAGAAGGCGATCTGATCATTTTGTGTTAACTGAAATGTCTTGATCACAAAATTGGCAATAGACTCTCGAGAGGGTCTTGCCTCTCCTAACCAGATATGGGTGAGGGCTCCGCCCTCAATGAGTGGGTGGAAGAGTCCCTCCTGCCTTACCCTCTCAATTGGATTTATTGTGGCGGAGTTATTTAGGTATGTAGAGTTTGTATAGTAGATTTCTCCCCTCGATATATCTCCTTTAACGATACGACCTGCCTTGGGGGAATGATATTTAAGGTCCAGCTTTGCAAACCGATAGGCAGTGGATTCTGCAGGTGTCTGTTCAAGGACAAATCGCATTCCGTACCGCTTGCTGAATTTATCTATGAGAAGCTTCATATGGGCAATCACCTTCAATCCAAACTTAAAGGCATGTTTTGATTCGTGTAGCTCCTGACCCGTATGAATCTGGACAAGCTCATTTAGGCCAACCATACCGATGAGGAAACTTGCCCGATGCATTCTTAAATAAGGTGATCCATCACGGTTCATAGCAAGAAGCGCAAGTGGTCCTTTTTCTCCCAGTGAGAGTAGCTTCTCTATAAAGATTTTCTTTTCGAGGTGTGCCTTTACAGCTATCTCAACAAATTCCGTAATCTTAGAAAATAGTCTTGTATCATCTCCATTTGCAAGATAGGCAATCCTTGGGAGATTGAGGGTAACATTCTGAAGTGCACAATAGCGCATCTTCCATGGTTCCTTCGCATCTTCGAGATCATTATCATCTAATTTGAAACTTAGGCGACAGCATTCGGATATCTTTGCAGTATCCCCGCGATCAAAGACAAAATATGTATTCCCCTTTTCAGAGGCCACTTCGCATATATGGTTAAGGAAATCTATATGCCCAGGGGTATTGAAGAACTTCTCAGTGATATGGACCAATGGTTTTGGGAAGAAGAATGGCCTTCCAGAGCCATCCCCCTCTTTGTAGACATCGAATAGGACCCAGGCAAAGCGTTGTGCCTCTTTCGTATATTCGCTATATGTCTTTCCTGTCATCTCTCCACCAGGACCAATTGCAGGGACGTTCTCAAAATGTTTGGGGACTTCCCAGTATAGATTAAGATCTGTGAAGATTGCCTGGCCTCCACGTGCTACAGCCTGCTGGGAGAATTCGAATACCATCATCTGGGCTAACTGTTCTAATTCTCGATCGGACATATCTTTGAGGTAGGGTGCGAAAAAGAGATTTACAGCATCCCATCCAATAGCACCTGCGAAGTGGCTTTGAAGCGCAGCAGCAAATTTAACCATATGGGCAAGTAAAACCTCTGGATGTCTCGCAGGTTTGGCCATGGCAATGGAATTTGGGAGGCTTAAACCAAATCGTTTTATATATTCAAGCGATTGGCCACTACAATAAGGTCTATCTATAAAACCGAGGTCATGAAGGTGAATATCTCCCCGCATATGTGCATCTGCAATATCTTGAGAGAAGACTGAGAGAAGTGCATATTCTTTTTTGATCCTTTCGGCTAAGGTGAGGTTTGTTGCCTCTGGTCCATGAGGGACATTTGCATTCTCTTTATTGGGATGTAGGATGAGGTGATCGACATCGTAAAGTGGCATTCCAAGGCGGGTATGCATCTTTCGGGCCTGCTCCAAACCCCTCTCTATAAGTTTAGTATCAACAAGTTCACGGATTAGGGGTGCGGTGATCATCTTTATCTTTGAAGTAATTATTAATTCCTCAACCTCTCTCGCAATCTCCCGAGCTGTATCAAAATCTATATAGGTCTCTCTGAGGAGTGCATCGACAATCCTCTCACGGTCCCAGTCATGCATTGACTCCTCAGAGGTTCGGACAAATAGGGCCATATCAGTGGTTTCTGTTTCTTCCCTGAACTCCTTTTGGCCTGATCGCATCTCAATAATCGTTGACATATTTTCCTTCCTTTTAATTAATAAAATTTTGTTAAAAAAAAGGGTTTAAAAGGGGCAATATTTAGTATGAACAATTATCAATATAACAAGATATTGTTATTTGTCAAGAGAAAAATTTGAGATTTCTGAAAAAGTTTATAAATTTCCCCTCACCCAAAGGAGGCTGTGTCGAGATGTCATTCTGAGGCTTTAGCCTAAGAATCTATGTTTTATAAGGGTTTGAATTCTATAGATTCCTCGCTTTGCTCGGAATGACAAAAAAG
>JBBITW010000098.1:0-13176 GCA_037440525.1 Deltaproteobacteria bacterium | reverse complement strand
TGATAAAAAACCCCTAAAATCGCAAAAAACGTTTTGTCAAAAACCCCTCTCTTCCCCCAATATTCAGTCAAAATAAAACCTTAAAATACTGCCAAAATAACGTAGTAATTAACAGAACTCTGAAAAAATCCTGAAATGACTGAGGAGGTAGGGTTCCAAACCCTTCGAATGCGGACATCAAAAAGTTAAATTGATTACAATCGTTCAATAGAAAATCAAGCATTTTCAGGGTATTAATCAATAGTGCCATATTATTATCGGTATCCGCTCGAAGGCTTTTCCACCCCACCTCCCCAGTCCATAAGAATAGTTTTTAATACTTTTTCAGAGACCTCAATTTAAAATGTTGACAACACCCTTTGTCGAAACTTAGAATAAAAGTAACATTATGTTCAAACTTCAAGTAAAGAAAACCACCTATATCTATATACTCAAGGAAATCATTCCTATATTCTTTATTGGCCTGATACTGTTTACCATCATCCTTCTTATGGATAAGATTCTCAAGTTGATTGAGCTTATCGTTACAAGAGGTGTAAGCCTTTCTCAGATTATATGGCTTCTTGCTTTCATTTGCCCCTCTTTTCTCATCTTCACTATCCCAATGGCATCTCTCTTAGGTATACTTCTCGCCCTTGGAAGATTATCTGGAGATAGTGAAATAACTGCTTTTAAGGCATCTGGTATAAGCCTTTACGAACTATTTTTCCCAATCTCTATTTTCTCCATAGCAACTTATCTCATTACAACTTTCCTTGTTTTTTATGGTCTTCCATGGGGCAACTTAGGATTTAAATCAATGTTATATGTTATTGCCCAATCAAAGGCAGACATCGAAATCAAGGAAAGGGTATTTAATGATATTTTTGATGGTCTTGTAGTCTTTGTGGATAGAGTCCCAATACAGGGGAAAAAGATGGAAGGAATCTTGATTCATGATGAGAGGGATAAAGAAAGGACTAATACAATTTTTGCCAGTGGAGGCTTCATTGTAAATGATCCAAATTCAAAGGAAGTTATATTAAGACTTAATAATGGAGAGATTCATCGTTTTGAACCCCGAAATAATACATACCAGAAGATACAATTTAATACATATGATCTGAAACTCGAGCTTGCCAAGACCTTACAATCAATGGGTAAAAAACTTAAAGAACATGAGATGTCAATTGAAGAGATCAAGGAAAAGATAGAAAAGAAAAGATTATCAAAAGAAGATACTATATCTCAAGAGGTAGAGCTTCATAAAAGATATGCAATCCCTTTTGCCTGCCTTGTCTTTGGTCTTATCGGGGTTCCTCTCGGTATTCAACCTCGACGTTCTGGTAGATCATATGGTTTCATTTTATGTATTATTATAATATTAGCCTACTATATTTCCCTCACTGCTTTTGAGATTCTTGCGATGAGGAAAACTATCCCCCCATTCTTGGCAGGTTGGGCTCCAAATCTGCTTTTTGGAGTATTTGGAATCTATCTCCTTATAAAATCTGCAAGAGAATCTCCATTTAAACCAATTCTTTGGTTGACGGAGGGACTCGATATCCTCCAGCAAAAAAGGAAAAGGGGGGTTGATGTATAAAAATTGTAAAATAATTCATAGATATATTCTTTATGAATATTTGAAAATCTTAGGGCTAAGTCTCGGAAGTCTAATCCTGATATATCTGGTTGTCATCTTCTTTCAAAAGATGGACCTCTTTATCAAATATAAGGCTCCATTTTATCTAATTTTTAAATATATCCTCTTTAAAATCCCTGAAGTGACATTTCAGTGGACACTCCCCTACTCTGTCTTAATCTCCACTCTATTAACCCTCGGTATATTATCCCGGCACAGTGAGATAAATGCAATGAAGGCAGGAGGAATAAGCCTTTATCATATTACATCACCACTATTCCTCATAGCCATCTTGATAAGTCTATGTTCTTTTTTAGGTAATGAATATCTTGTTCCACTAACAAACCAAAAGATACGATATATTCTTTCAGTAGAGGTAAGGAAGGAACAACCTTCAAGTTTTTTCAAGAATTATAAGATCTGGTATCACAGTGACCGGAACATTTTTAATATCCAACTGCTTGATCCTGACAAAAAAATATTAAACGGCTTTACACTATATCAATTCGACAACAACTTTCGTTGTATTCAAAGAATCGATGCGCGACAGGTTAAATGGATTGATGGAAAATGGAAATTCTTTGATGGAGCGGTAAGATATTTTGTTGATGGAAATTCAATCCGCACTTATCAATTTAAAGAGAGAGAATTTCCTTTGCCTGTGGGATGGGAATCTTTCCAAACAATCGAAAGACAGTCACGCGAGATGAGCTACTCTGAACTTCATACCTATATTCAAAAGATTAGAGAGGGGGGGTATGATGCAACCCGCTACCTCGTTGACCTTTATTCCAAGCTTTCCTATCCCTTTTTGAATCTGGTTATGGTCCTGATTGGAATCCCTTTTGCATTAAAGACAGGCAGATCAGGTGGAATTGCCTTGAGTATCGGGATAAGTGTAATGATAGGGTTTATATACGGCATCACCTTCTATGTATTCCTCTCTTTTGGTCGGTCAGGCATCCTCCCTCCAATTCTCTCCGCATGGAGCCCAACCTTCCTCTTTGGATTGACTGGAATTTTTACACTTATGAGTGTTAGACAGTAGATTATGAGAATAAGCACCAAATCCCAAATAAATCAAAATGACCCAAATTTGAAAATCCCTCTCTTCCAGCGGGAAAAGGGGCAAATTTTACATCAGGGATTGCCAAGTATATTCAAATAGTTACTGATCCCCCTGAAGGTATCTGTCAGGAGAAGGATTCCTATGAAAATGAGAAAAATCCCGCATATGAGGGTGACAACCCCCATATATCTTTTAACCTTTTCAAAAGCGGTCAGGAACGAATTGAAGGCCAGGGAAGAGAGAAAAAATGGTATTCCTAATCCCAGAGAATAGGTTGCAAGGAGGAGAATACCTGTTGAAAAATTTTGAGATGTGCTCGCATATAGGAGGATGGTTGAAAGGATAGGTCCGATACAGGGAGTCCAGCCTGCCGCAAATACTACACCCACAATAAAGGAACCTAAATAGCCCAATGGTTTTCTCTTCAATTCAAATCTCTTCTCTATCTGGAGAAATGGGATATTAATTATTCCTGTAAAATGTATCCCGAGAATGATTATCAATATCCCCCCTACCCTCATAATCCAGTATTGATATTGAGCAAATAATTGACCAAGATAGGTTGCAGAGGCACCCATTAAAATAAAAATCGTAGAAAAACCCAGGATAAAGAAGAAGGAATGAAGAATAGCCAGCCATCTAAGTTTTGTTTTTGAACGTAGATCTACTAACTCTTTGAAAGAAATCCCGGTGATATATGTGATATAAGATGGGATGAGCGGAAGGATACAGGGTGAAATAAATGAAAAAATCCCGGAAATAAATGCAATTAAAATGGTGATCTCCTGTGGTTGTTTCATAAGTTATTCGATTATTTATACAATAAAATGGATGAAATTTAAAATTTTTTTTAGGAATTGACAAAATAAAGCCACGGTGGTAATTTTTATTTTAATAAGATCACTTATTCAAAATTTACTATTTAGTATCATTTTTATTCACTTTTGGAGGTAGATAAAATGGCTATTATGGAAATCAGTATTGTGCCAATAGGGACGAAGGATACAAGTCTTAGCTCTTATGTAGCAGATTGCCTCAGGGTATTAAAAGAGGAGAAGATTCCCTATGAACTTACTTCCATGGGAACTAATATAGAAGGCAACCTAAAAGACCTAATCCGAATTGCCCTCAAGATGCATAATACCCCATTTAGGAAAGGTGCCCTCAGGGTGCTTACAACAATAAAAATTGATGACAGAAAAGATAAGAAGATAACTATCTCAGGGAAAAAGAAGGCTGTCAAGAATAAACTGTGAGATAAAAAAGAAAGGATTGAATTCAATAATCTTATGAAAGAATATCATCTAAATCTACTTCTCAGCTGTGAGCAGATTGAATCGATTGTCCAATCCCTTGCCGAGCGGATAACAAAAGACTATTCTGGCAAAGAACTTGTAATTGTCTGCATCCTCAAGGGAGCCTTTATGTTTCTTGCCGATCTCATTCGTCATCTTAAAATTCCTGTAAAAATAGACTTTGTAAGATTGGCAAGTTATGGAACTGGAATGAAGAGTTCTGGTCTTGTTGAGATTACAAAAGATATAGAGACACCTATTGAAGGCAAAGATGTCCTGATAATAGAAGATATTATCGATAGTGGTCGGACATTAAAATTCCTTAAAGAAAGATTGGCTCTTTCAAAACCACGCTCGATAAAGGTATGTGCACTACTTGATAAAAAGGCAAGAAGAGAGGTTTTGATCGAGGCAGACTACCTGGGTAAAGAGGTTGAGGATGTCTTTGTTGTTGGTTATGGAATTGATTACAGTGAATCTTACAGGAATCTACCGGAGATTTATTATATAACTTCGGAAAAGAAATGAATTTCCTTCATCCATGGAAAGTAAATACTGAAAGGGCAATCCAGATTCAGGAAAATCTAAAATCCCGAATCCTCCAAAAGAATGGATTATCTGAGTATAAAACGATTGCTGGAGCTGATGTTTCATATTCAAAGGGTAAGAATTCGTTATCTGGAGCGATTGTTGTTCTTTCTTTTCCGGATATGAATCTCATAGAACAAGCAACCGCCTCTGGCGAAATTACCTTTCCCTATATCCCTGGCCTTCTAACCTTTCGAGAGGGACCGATACTTATAAAAACCTTCCAGAGGTTGAGAAAAAAACCTGACCTCATCATTTTTGATGGACAAGGCATAGCCCATCCGCGAAGAATTGGACTTGCCTCACATCTCGGTCTATGGTTTGACATCCCTTCCATCGGTTGTGCAAAGACATTGCTAACAGGAGAGTTTAAAGACCCTGGACCTTTTAAAGGAGACTACGAATGGATCTTTAAAGATGGGGAAAAGTTAGGAGCTGTTCTTAGAACAAAAGATTGGGTAAAACCACTCTTTATTTCACCAGGACACAGAATTGATCTCTATACAAGTATGAATATCGTTCTAAAAAGTTGCATCAGGTTTCGTATTCCTGAACCTCTGAGAAAGGCCCACCAACTTTCACGTAAAATGGTATCCACTTAAGGAATTTAAATCTTAAATTTCTGTAGATATCTTTCGAGTCGATTCATCCCTTCTTTAATATTCTCAAGTGAATTGGCGTAAGAGAATCGAATATATCCCTCTGCATTGCTTCCAAAATCTATACCTGGGGTAACTCCAACCTTTGCTCCCTCAAGGATATCAAATGCAAAACGATAAGAATCCTGAGAAAATCTTTTTGCATTGGCCAGAACATAAAAGGCCCCTGTAGGTTCTACCATTATCCCAAACCCTAATTCCCTCAATCTCGGAATCAGGTAGCGCCTTCTCTGATCATAGGTCTCTTTCATGATTATTATTTCCCTTTGAGCACATTTTAAACCTGCCAAAGCCCCCCACTGTACAAATGAACTGGCAGATATAAAGAGGTTCTGCTGGAGTTTCTGCATGGGCCGTATAAAATCTTTTGGGGCTATCACATATCCTAATCTCCACCCTGTCATTGCATAAAGCTTTGAAAAACCATTTACAACAAATGCCCTGTCAGTAAATTCAAGTATTGAATGGGCTTCTCCTTCATAAACCAATCCATGATAGATCTCATCAGAAATGATGAAAGGCGCTAAATTTGTAATCCTTTTCATCCTCTCTTCTGATATAATATTTCCTGTTGGATTGGATGGTGAATTTATAATGATACCCTTTACCCTGGGATTCAGTCTTTCCTCTATCATCTCAGGAAGGTACTGAAATCCTTCTTCTTCAAGCACATCAACAAAAAGAGGGACACCATCTACAAACCTTATGATATTTGGATAGCATGGATAATAAGGGTTTGAGAGTATCACCTCATCACCTGGTTCTAACAATGCTGAAAAGACCAGCAGCAAAGCAGGTGAAGTCCCTGAGGCAATAAGAATTTGATCGGGAGAAACATTTACTCTATATCTATTCCAGTAATCCAAAGCGATAGCTTCTCTTAGTTCTATTAAACCGAGGCTATGTGTATAGTGTGTCTTTCCTTCGCGTATGGCCTTAAAACAGGCTTCTTTAATACATTCCGGGGTATCAAAATCAGGCTCACCCACCTCAAGGTGAATTACCTCCTCCCCTGCCCTCTCCAACTCCTGTGCCTTCTCAAGAACATCCATAACAATAAATGGTGGGATTTCTTTAGCTCTCTTTGAAATCATGACCTTCCTCTTTCAACTGTTATATAATCGCCTTTCTTAACTTTCAATCTCTTTTGGGCACTTCCGTTATTAACTGATATTTCGAGAAAACCTCCACTTCCAAACAGGGCAATAATCTCCCCTTTTTTACCCTCCCAGTATCCTTGCTTAATCTCAGAAATCTTTTTATCCCCTATTCTGATACGAAAATGATATGACATTATAAAACTTAAAAATCTTCTTTGATCAATATTACTTATGAGGTTTCCAAAATTATCAATATGAGTAATTTCTCCTAAAAGCTTATCTCCCTTGATAATTGGTTCTTTAAAATCGAGCCTAACCCAGTTATTGATTCTCTCTCCGAATGCCTCTGGTTCAATACCCAAAGAGAGGTAAGCAGATACAGGAGCAAATATATCCCTCCCGTGAAATGTATGGCTGACATTGGGAAGAAAATATTTGCTATTTGTAATGTTTATTGCATATCTAACATTATCCCTCTCAGCCACTATGGTGAAAATCCCATTATCAGGACCTACGAAAAAGTAATTTTTTGTCCCAAGTAGAATTGATCTTCTCCCACTGCCTACCCCTGGATCCACAATAGCCAAATGAATGGCTCCTTTTGGGAAGTATGAAAAGGCATTTGCTAAAATTATTGCTCCTTCTCTTACATCCTGAGGATTGATCTCGTGAGAAATATCAATTAAAGAACATCGAGGATTGATACTTAAAATTACACCCTTCATCGTAGCTACATAGTGATCTTTTGTGCCAAAATCAGTAAGTAGAGTAATGATGGGATTATTCATAATTCCTTTATTCTCTTTAATGCCTCTTCATAGGGTTTCCTTAAAATACCTCTCTCAGTAATGATGGCACTGATAAGTTTATGAGGGGTGACATCAAAGGCAGGATTGAAAACATTTACTCCCTTTGGAAGAATTCTTTTTGAACCCAAATGAGTAACTTCTTTTGAAGACCTCTCTTCAATAGGAATTCCATCCCCAGATTCTATCTGGAGGTCAATGGTAGAGGTTGGTGCAATCACATAAAATGGGATATTATGATAATTGCCTAAAACAGCAAGGCTATATGTTCCGATCTTGTTGGCAACATCTCCATTTGCTGCGATTCGATCCGCCCCAACCATTATGAGATTTATCTTCCCTTTTTTCATTAACCAGCCTGCCATATTATCTGTCAAGACGGTCAGTGGGATTTTTGCCTGACTAAGTTCCCAGGCGGTCAACCTTGCTCCCTGAAGCATGGGGCGGGTTTCATCAACATAGACATGAAATCTCTTTCCCTCTTCCCAGGCAGTATAGATTACACCAAGCGCTGTTCCATGGCCTGCTGTTGCGAGGGCTCCTGCATTACAGTGGGTAAGGACTCCTGATCCGTCCTGGATGAGATTCTTACCCACTTCTCCTATCATTCTATTAATCTCAATATCCTCCTCATAGATTTTGAGTGCCTCTTCTTCCAGTTTGATTTTTGCCTCTTCAATATTCAGAAAACTCTCTTCTATTATCCTCTCCATTCTTTTGATGGCCCAGAAGAGATTGATTGCTGTAGGTCTGGTTTGAGCTATATTATGGCAAACCTTAATGATCTCTTCTTTAAAGATTTTCGGGTTTTTTGTCCGAATCTTTTTTGCAGATAAAGCTATACCCATAGCCCCTGCAACTCCAAGGGCTGGTGCACCCCGTATAGCCATTGAATTTATAGCCTTAATAAGGGAAGACACGTTCCTGCAAATTAAATAATGGACCTCAAGGGGAAGTCTCCTTTGGTCCAAAATCTTGATATGATCCCTTTTCCACTCGATAGTATTGAACTTCATCCAATCACCATGTGAAGATCGATTGAAAAAGTTCCTCAACCCTTCAATTTCTTCCTAAGTAACTCATTAACCAGTTTGGGATTAGCCTTTCCCTTTGTCTTCTTCATCACCTCTCCCACGAGGAAACCAAATATCTTCTCCTTACCCTTTAAATAATCTTCCACCTGCTTTTTGTTCTCTTCCATTACAATTTGTATCGCCTTTTCAATCTCATCTTGATCGAGTATTTGTATCCATCCCTTTTCTCTGACAATATTTTCGGGCATATCTCCAGTTTTATACATCTCATCGAAGACATCCTTTGCGATCCTCCCGCTGATCGTCCCATCCTTAATCATGGAGAGCATCCTGGCAAGATGCTCTGGTGTGACAGGGCATTCTTCAATCTCCCTCTCATCCCTCTTAAGCTCCCTGAGCAGATCCCCCATAATCCAGTTGCTTACTATCTTGGGCTCAGGAAATAGCTTCACTGTCTCTTCATAATAGTCTGAAAGAGGTTTTGTCAGTGTAAGGATCTCGGCATCGTATTCAGGAATTCCGTACTCCCTGACAAATCGCTCCTTTTTCTGGATAGGGAGTTCGGGGAGGGTCTTCCTGATCGCTTCTATCCACCCTTCATCGATTCGTAATGGAACGAGGTCGGGATCTGGAAAATAGCGATAGTCATGAGCTTCCTCCTTCCCCCTCATAGGTTCTGTAATCCCCTGATCTGCATTCCATAATCTTGTCTCCTGTATTACCTTTTCACCATCTTCTAAGATTGAGATCTGACGCTTAATTTCGTATTCCAGCGCCTTTTCTACATGCCGAAATGAATTCATATTTTTCAATTCTGTCCTTGTTCCAAACTCTTTTTGTCCTTTTGGTCTAACAGAGACATTGGCGTCGCAACGAAAGCTTCCCTCTTCCATGTTGCCAGTTGAAATTTCAAGATATTGAAGGATAGCTCTAAGTCTTCTTAAATATTCTCCGGCCTCCCCTGGAGACCTTATATCAGGGCCACTTACAATTTCAAGAAGTGGGATACCTGTTCTGTTAAAATCTACATAGCTAAATGGCAATGTCTCAATTGTCTCACCGTGTTTGAGTTTCCCTGCATCCTCTTCCATATGAATTCTGATGATTTTAATTCTTTTCTTTTGCCCATCGACACTAATCTCTATATAGCCATTTTCTGCCAGTGGATACTCATACATTGATATCTGATATCCTTTTGGAAGATCAGGATAAAAATAATTCTTCCGAGCAAAAAGGCTATAAGGAGCTATCCTGCAATTTGTTGCAAGTCCAAGTTTAATTGCATATTCTACTGCCTTTCTATTTACAACCGGAAGAGAACCAGGCTGGCCTGTGCAAACTGGACAGGTTAAAGTATTTGGCTCTTCCCCGAAGGCAGTAGAACAGGCACAGAAGATTTTTGACTTTGTAAGCAATTGAGCATGAACTTCTAAACCAATTACAGGTTCATATTCCATTGGACTCTCCTGATTTTCTTAAATTTTCTTTTAAAATTATAATAAAGAATATTGCTTGTCAAATCATAATTATTTAACATTTGATCATTCAACTAATTACTAAACCTCTCAGATTGACAAAAATAAAAGATTCTTTTAATTTAAACCAGGATGATAAAAAAGATTCTTATCCCACCTACATTCTCCTTGATTAAGATGGGTAAAACCTACCTACTTCTTCATGAAGAATATAAAGAACTCCTTTTAAAAAAAGGAATAGAAGATATAGAAAATTTTTTGAAAAAGAACAAAGAAAGGACCCATTATTTAATCGGTAGAATCCCACATCCCACCATGGTAATGGAGGATGGAAAAAGGATTGTCTTCCGTCAGTATTGGCATGGGGGTTTATTAAGTAAAATTACCCGAAATCTTTATCTCTTTGGATCGAGATCTTTTCAAGAATTGCTCCTTACTGAAGAGATCAGGTCATGTGGAATCCCAACTATTCAACCTGTTGGTGCAATACATCAATTTGTCTTTGGTCCCTTTTACAGGGCTTTTCTACTCTCCCTTGAAATACCCGATTCAAAGGATTTGATTCAATATTTGAAAGAGCTTGGCAATAAACCCTCCCAAGAAAATCTTCTCTCTAAACGAAAGATTATCCGATCTCTGGGTCTAATTATCAGAGACTTCCATCAGGCAGGTTTCTCTCATGAAGACCTCCAGCTCAGAAATATACTTGTAGCTGGAGATAAGCTTTTAATCATAGATTTTGATCGCTCCTATAGAAGGGAGAAGCTTTCAACAAAAAAAAGATTGAAAAATCTTCTTCGACTTAACCGATCGGTAGAAAAGTGGAAACGCCTTGGTCTTCCAATTACATGGACAGACCGTATGCGTTTCTTCAATGCATATGCAGGAGAGGATAAAAATATAAAGGAGGAAATGAGAAAGGCCCTTCTAATTTATAGCGTCCGTTCCTTTTTTTCCCGATTTGGATGGAGATTAGGAGAATTTATACACAGGTTTTAAATTGCCTCTAAAAATAGAAAATATATTTCAAAAATCTGAACTGAAGAACTCCTTAAGAGGTTCTATGAGTAAATTGCTATGGAAGAAAAAGAAGTGATCTGCACCTTCAATGATTTTTAAGGATTTTGGTTCATCGAGTCTACTAAACCATTCCTCTAACAAATGATTGGGACACCATAAGTCATTGCTACCAGCAATAAAAAGCTTTTTCTTTTTACATCCCTCCAGGATTTTGAAATCATAGAGTTCTAAAGGTGGGGCAATTGCTACCATCCCCTTGACTCTTACATCACTGACAAAATTATGAAGGCACATCCATGAACCAAAGGAATACCCTACAAGGATAAGATGTGCATCATGATTTTTTAATTTATTAGCAAGATATTCGATTGCAGACTCAACATCTTCCCTTTCTCCAATCCCTTCACTATATGATCCTTCACTCTTCCCTACCCCCCGGAAGTTAAAACGGAGGGTTGAAAATCCTTCTCGAGCTGCAACCTTAACAGCAGTATCTATTACTGAATTATACATATCCCCACCATATTGAGGATGGGGGTGGAAGAATACAGCTCCTCCTTTAAAAGAAATGGTCTCATCAAAGTTTATGAGACCCTCTAACCTAAGGGATCCTGATTGAATAAATACCTTTTCCTCTTTCATTATATTATTTCTTCTCTTCTGCTATTTTTCTTTTTCTCTTCATCTGCCTTGATTCTCGCATCGATCTTCTCTTTAACCCACTCTAAGATATTTCTTAAAATTTCTAAGAATCGAACTTCAAAACGTGTTATATCTTCACGCTCAATTCTTTCATTAAGTGACTTCAACCACCCATCCACTTTTGTCTTAATCTGTTTTAAAAGCGAAATCTCATAGGAATCTTTTCCGGCTCTCCTCTCTTCATCTTCAGTGGATTGGGCAAATGCCAATTGAATCTTTATCTCTATTATCTTTTTATGATTGGTTTGGCTGAAAATTCTTAAATTCCAAACACCAAAACAAACAATCAGGAGAGAAAAAACTGTAAAAAAGAGATATATTCTTTTCTTCATAATGAAATTCCCATAAATTTAAAAAATTAATTGGCGGGCGATGCGGGAATTGAACCCACGACCTTTGGTTCCGGAGACCAACGCTCTATCCTACTGAGCTAATCGCCCCTGATATTAAATTAATATCACAATCTTTTAGAAACTGTCAAATGTATTTAATGAGAGCTCTGAAAAAGTCCTGAAATGATGTGGAGGTAGGGCTGCAAACCCTTCGAATGCGGGCTTTAAATTTGTTTGACCACTCTTTTTTAGGTCTTTACTCCTATTCTATACCAGACAAAAAAGATTACAATTTTAAATTTTGTCAAATGTGTAGACCTGACCCTTTTCATGATTCCACCTTCAGGGATGACAAGGGTTTTAACTATCTGCCTTATAAGATCTAATTTCCTAGCCCGGGCAAAAGTGATTAGTGGACCAGAATCTGCCACAATCATTTCTATTTCCCTCCCAAAGCGGATTTCAGGTTCTTTAGCCCTTCATTTAATTCTTTATAGTCTGCTTCAAATACAGGTATATTGTACTTCGCCATTAAGTCCACTAAATCGTGCCTGCTTATGCCCATAAGCTCGGCAGCCCTGCACTGGGATATTTTGCCCTTGCGGAGAAGCTCCATTACAGCTCCTTCTCTACCCTTAATTAAAACATCTTTGTCCTTAAGATGCTCCTCTGGCATATCTTTTGGGAATTCTAAAACAAGTCTCCTCGACATGGTGATCAACCTCCTTTTGCCTATTTTCTTTGTATGTGGTTTCATAGATATATCTTTAAATACCTAATTAAACCCTGTACTCTTCACCCATTCTTTCTGTTTTAATCTCATTTTATCTTAACCTCTGGCCTGGTAGAAATGAGGCGGTCATTATATATGTTTTTCTTTAATTCGTCACAATCAATTAAGTCTCTCAAACCCCCAGCTGTGGCCTTTAAAGCGTCCGAGAAACTCTTCTTTTCCAGTCCAGAAGGAACTTCTAAAATACTAATTGTAATTTCTTCCCCTTCTTTGATGTCTACCTTTTCTAAGGGTTCGATCATTCCTTTAGAAAATCGTGCTTTGATTGTTTTTGCTACCCTTATTCCTCCTTTGATTTTTGATCTGTGTCCCCTCATAGATTTTTTATCGTACTGATATCATTTTAGGAAAATAAAAAAGTTCTGTCAAATTTCCACATTGATTGAAGTGGAATAATTTTGCTCCAGAGTATAATTAATTTATAATGGCAACATATGATATTAAAATATTTAATATGTTCGTATTAGTTTGAATTCTTTAAATATATGTTATATTTAAATAGGGCTTCACAAAAATAATTTTGAGAATTTCCCTCTACCCTTCGGGGGGAAGGTTGGGTCGGTACGACTTGCAACCGAGCCGTATTTGGTTTCATTTCTTATGTCGAATTACGACACAGTCTCATTGGGGGAGAGGAAGTAAGGGGGGTAAAAAAATTGCCCTCCACACCCGTAGAAAGTTG
>JBBITW010000097.1:0-13257 GCA_037440525.1 Deltaproteobacteria bacterium | reverse complement strand
ATTAGAAGCTGCGCAAAAGGCAATCTCAAGCCCTCTGCTTGAGGATATCTCTATTGAAGGGGCTCGAGGCGTTCTCATAAACATCACAGGTGGAATGGATATGACACTTCATGAAATCAATGAAGCAACAACCCTTATACAGAAGGAGGCCCATGAGGATGCAAACATCATCTGGGGAATGGTTATAGATCAATCTATGAGGGAGGAAGTACGTGTAACGGTCATTGCTACAGGTTTTGGAAAGGTAAACGAGAAGTCAATGGATAAAACAGCATCCTTAAGGATGAAGAGGATTTCTTCCGTCCCCTTAGGTGCCAAGGAGCAGGGGAAAGAGATTCCTCCCTTCTCCTTTAGTGTAAAGGAGTCCAATAGAGAAATCCCAACATTTATGAGGAGGGCAAGGAGCAACGAACGGTTTGATGAGTTACACTTAGGGGAGACCCCAGACTTTCCCATTGAAGATGATGATCGGTTTGATATCCCTACATTTCTGAGAAAACAGGCTGATTGAAATGTCTTGAGTGGTGAATCGTGATTTGTGACTCCTGGTCTAAGAGCAATGATTGGTTAAGTTCTTTTCTTTGTGGTAAAATGTTTTTAATGAATCACTGACAGGAGACACGATTCACTAAGAAATGGTTGCTTGGAGACTCATTCAGAAGACTAAAGCAATTCTCGAAAGAGAAAGGGGGACTATCAAGAAACAATGGGGTGGAAGAATTCCCATATGCCTCATTTATCCCAATTCCTATTTTGTGGGAATGTCCAATCTGGGTTTTCAAACGATTTATCATCTTTTGAACTCAGAAGACGATGTAGTATGTGAAAGGGCATTTCTACCTGAGCCAGAAGATATTCAGGAATACTATACAACAAAGAGTCACATTTTTTCCTTAGAATCTCAAAGGTCTCTCTCAGATTTTGAAATCCTTGCCTTTTCAATCTCATTTGAGAATGACTTTCCCAACATTCTAACCATCTTAGATTTAGCCCGAATCCCTTTTGAAAGCCATCTCCGTAAGGATGGATATCCATTGTTGATAGGCGGTGGTGTTGCAATCTTTTTAAATCCTGAACCTTTAAGTGAGATCTTTGATCTTTTCATTATTGGTGAAGGAGAAGAAGTAATCGGTGAGTTTCTCGATAACTACAGAAAGGTGTTTTTCGAGAAGAGAAACAGAGATAAAGAAGAATTACTGAAAAGGTCAGCCGGGATAGAGGGGATTTATGTCCCGAGATATTATCATGTAAGCTATCATGAGGATGGAAAGATAAAGGCAGTGGAACCTGAGCAAGGATTTCCGAGGAGGATAAAGAGGAGATGGGTTTCTGAGTTGGATCGTTTTCAGACCCGATCCATAATCTTTACCCCTGATACAGAATTCAAAGATATTTCCATGATAGAGCTAAGCAGGGGGTGTCCTCGCAGGTGCAGGTTCTGTGCGGTATCATATATCTATCATCCATTTCGAAATAGAAATCTCTCTTCCCTCGAATCAACTCTTAAGGAGGGACTTTTTGGGAAAAATCGTATCGGTCTTACAGGTGCAGCAGTTTCTGATTATCCACAACTTATCCCCCTTTGCCAGAAAATTATCTCAAATGGAGGGGAAATTTCGCTTTCCTCATTGAGATTGGATACGATTTCTCCTGCTTTGACACAATGTTTAAAAGATGGAGGTGTAAAGACAGTGGCCATTGCACCTGAGGCTGGATCGGAGAGGCTTAGAAAGCTATTGAAGAAGGGTTATACAGAAGAGAAGATTTTTGAAGGCCTTCGTAATCTATTTGAAAATCACCTTTTCCAGATTAAATGTTATTTTATGATAGGTCTTCCAACTGAAACTGATGAGGATCTGAAGGCCCTCATCACCCTTGCAAAGAGGATACGCCATCAAATCCTTATCAGCCAGAAGATAAGAAGTGAGAGGTTGAAAATTATCCTGAGTATAAACCCTTTTGTGCCAAAACCTTCTACACCTTTTCAATGGTTTCCTTTAGATGATGTTGGTTCATTGAAAAGAAAATTAAGGATGATCCAGAAGGGGATCAGAGGAGAAAAGGAGATGGAGATGATTCATGATCTCCCAAAATGGGCATATATCCAGACACTTCTTGCAAAGGGAGATAGAAAAATAGGGAAGATATTGATAGCTTCCCATCGTTTCGGAGGCAACTGGGGAATGGCCTTTCGGGATTTGAATATCAATCCTGACTTCTACGTTTATCGGGAGAGGGCTCTTGGAGAAATATTCCCCTGGGATTTCATAGACCATGGTATCCCAAAAGAGAGATTGATAGAGGAGTATCTCGATACAATTAAAGAAGCAGGGGTAAAGATTGAGAAATGAACCTCAGATGATGAACAATTGGTAAAAGATTCCAAAGAGTAGTTGAGTAAAATCTTATATATTGACCATGGGAATAAGGAGGATGGCAAGGTGAAAACAGAAAGGGTCTCTTTCATGAGCCAGGAGCAGAGGATTTCAGGTGTTCTTCATCTTCCCAGTAAAGATGGGCCTCCTTGTGTAATAGCATCTCATGGCCTCCTCTCGAGCAAGGATAGTGAAAAATATATCTCCCTTGGAGAAGGATTATCTCATAAAGGGATAGCCATGCTTCGCTTCGATTTTAGGGGAATCGGAGAGAGCGAAGGAAGAATTGATGATGATTCAATTAGCAGAAGGCTTACTGATCTTGATTCTGCAATTTCTTTTGTGAAATCATATATGGGTGTTGGAAGTGAGATAGGTCTTGTTGGATCAAGTCTTGGAGGCTATATCTCTCTTATAATGGCATCTATGGATAAGGAGATCAAAGCAACAGTGGTCTGGGCAACACCATTTCATCTGAATAATCTCAGCTCAGGAAGAGAATCAGAAGAATATCATTATCCTGGAGATGTATTTCTTATGGATATTAAAAGACATCCACTCATGCCGGTTTTACATAAGGTTTCAAATTGTCTTATCATTCATGGAGAAAGGGATGAACTCGTGCCTATGGATCATGCCCTGAATATATTTAGTCATTTGAACCTACCCAAGGAGATCCATATAATTGGAGGCGCAGATCACAGACTTACAGATCCTAACCATCGCAAGAATGCCATTGAGCTTACGGTTGATTGGTTTAAAAAATTTCTGACATAAACTCCAATCATCTCATTTAAATCTGATTAAAGTTTCCCCCTATAATTTATTGCTTTAGGTGTCTCTCACGGGTTAATATTAAAATATGGATAGTTTCACACATTCATTGACCGGTTTGGTAGTTGCGAGGGCAATAGAAGATAAAAGATTGGGGAATTGGGGAAGTATTGCAGGGCTTACAATGGGACTTTTTCCTGATTCAGATTTTATACTTGGCCTATTCAATCACCAATTTTATATACAATATCACCGGGATTTTACCCATTCGTTGATACTTATTCCCTTTTATTCCCTTCTATTCAGTTGGCTTTTTAAAAAGATATCGAGGCGGGATCATTTCTGGGGTTTTTATAAAATCTGCCTTACAGCTCTACTGAGCCATGTCATACTTGACCTTCTAACATCCTATGGAACAATGATCTTTTCTCCACTATTTGAAAAGAGGTTCTCATGGGACATTATTTTTATCATTGATTTAATCTTTTCTGGGATCATCTTTCTTCCATTGATGATAAGTATTTTCTCAAAGAGATGGTCGCGATGGATCTGTCGAGGGTCTATTATTTTGCTTACAATTTATGTTCTATTCTGTCTGGTTCAACATGAGCGAGCAGTTGGCTTAGCAGAAGACTTTTCAAAAAATTTAAATGAAGAGATTCTTCAGATAGCAGCCCTTCCTCAACCCCTCTCACCCTTTAGGTGGGCAAATTATATTGAAACGAGGAGGAATATATTCCAGGGGTTTATCGATCTTCGAAGAAGTGAGGTAGCTTTACATAAACAGATTGAAACTAAATTATCCTCTGAGCTCTCTTTTTTTGAGAGGCTTAGAGTGCTAAACTCACTTTACCAACCCCATTTGGAAGTTAAGTATCGTTCGTGGCCGAAGATGCAGGATTCACCCTGGGTTGAAAAGGCCCTTTCAACAGAGGGAACAAAATTTTACTTCTGGTTTGCACGTTTTCCTGTCGTAAGATCTGTAAATTCCAGAGATGGACGTCACAGGGTAGAATTCATGGATTTAAGATTTTTACTACCCGACATTCGAGCCCCATTTGTCTTCTATGTGGAATTTGATGATTCAGGAAAACTTTTATCGGAAGGATTTGTTGGGGATGAGAGAAGAAAAAAAGATAGAGAAATCTAAACCTTACTACCTAAATTGAGCGATCCTCATCCGCCTGGAGCGGATCAGCCTATGGCTGAATTGTCATAATAAGGCGAAGCCGAAGCGTGGTGGAAGCAATCTAAACCAGATTGTCATTCCGAGCGAAGCGAGGAATCTATAGAATTCAAACCCTTATAAAACATAGATTCTTCGGCTAACACCACAGAATGACATTACGACAAAGCCTCTCAAATGCGAGGTCCTCGCAATGAAAATATAGAATCGCTCAATTTAGATACTACTTCGTCCTCCTAACTTTGATAAACTCGCGATTATCCGTATTGATTCCTTGAGAGGCTTCAAACCATGTATCACCACTATATTCTGTTGAAAACTGACGGTCTTGACTCCACCCATCGATTAGGGTGATTTCAATAGATTTCTTGAAGATGTAACGATCCATGTTTAGAACCTCTTGTTGTTTCCCATGAGATGGTTTAGACTTCCAGTAGCCTACCTTTTTCAGAGCCTCATTCTCATCAAGTGTGCAGTGATATGAAACTGTATAGCCAGATTCTTCAGGGAGGTTAAGCTTGACCTTCTGTCCTGTCTTGACACCACCAACCGGGTAACTGGAAGGATATATATAGGGTGTTTTATGTTCGTCAATACGCTCCCATTTTTTCTTCAATTCTGCATCTTCCTTGGTCATAAACTCTGGATTAAATCTCTTGGCATTTCTGATCTGATCCCATCTCTCTGCCTCTATATCCGTTCCGGTTCCAATTATTTTACTTACCACAGGTTTGCACTGGTAAACCCCACTGGGGTTCGAATAAGGTTCTATAGAGGTGAAGGCATTCGTCCCTTGTCCACTTTTATAACGACCCTCCTCGATGACAAAATCGATTATCCGTCTTGAATGGACCTTCAAACCTGCAACGAGTTGGGCACTCTTTCCTGCTTTGATTGTTTGTCCTCCCCCGGGTTTAAAATCCCCAAAGACGATCGTATTCCATTGCTCAATGATGGCTTGCCAGTATTCGACCTTCTTCCCTCTTAGGCGCCAGATGGCCAATCCATTCATCTTTGTATTCGAACTTATTAAGCTCGGATCAGATGGGGAGATATTTTCGATTACTTCAGCCCCGTCCTTCACAGGTATTGATACCTGATGATCTCCATAGAACCACAATAGCCCCTCTCCGAAGTTCGCTGAGATAGAAGATTGAGGGAAAGTGATATCCATCTTCTCGAGTTTTGCACGGGGTTTGAAGATTAAAAGATCCTTTTTAATCTCTCCATCAAGGATTAACACCGCTTCTGAAGTGCTTGACTGTTTACCAGGCTTAGGTTTGATTATTGTAGTATAGGTCTTTAGGCTCATAGGCCCCTCACCTTTGGCAGGTCCATCTCCAAGGGGCAATGGAAATTCTGCCTTACCGTCGTATGTGAATTGTCCTTTAGCAACCACATGGGGATTATTGGTTTCGAAATTAGCCTTAAGTTCAAATTCGAGGACCCAGATATTCTTTTCTTCCGGGAAAGTGGCTTTAAGTGGGGAAGCCTCTTTTAGGAGATTTGTGCCACCTGAGAGTGTGAGCTGGGTCGTAGCAGTAAATGTAGACATTTTGATCTGAATGGTCGATGTTGCGCCCTCTTTCCTGTCGATTGTTTCAGGACCTGATGCAACAACGGATGGATCAAAGGAAGAGTTATAATCTTTCTTTTCCTTGCCTGTTGGCATAGAAATCGTTATTGTTCCTTTGAGCGGGATATCTCCTTTATTAAATGATAAGATAAGGTAGGACCCTTCTCGTTTTCCACTGATGGTGAATTTCCCTTGGCCTGTAGCCGGGCTAATCGTAATGGTTGGATTAGGAGGAATAGCCACTGTCTCCGTAACAGACATTGTGCCACTACCCATAAGACGTCCCATTTGATCGATCTTAAGTGTGGCAGTGCCACTTGCCTTGATCGTATTACTGGTGGTCCCGTATGGCCCAGACTGGGTCCCTGAGATAGAGGATGAAAATTTTAATGTCCAGGTTTCTGCATCCGGGCCGAAGGCAATCTCCTGAGCTTTCTGCTTTTCAGGAATCTGACCTTGAGGTTCAATCTTTGGAGGGGGAGTTTGAGGAGATAGAGGTTTTTGAGGAGTCTTTATCTCCCCTCCTTTTTTTATTGACTCCATAATTTTTTTATATGGACTATTAGACTCATCAGAACCTGCCCATATAATTAGAGGGAAAATAAAAATAAGAAACCATATGGATAAAAAGATTGATGTGGTAATAAGATGGAATCTTATCTTCATCTTGATTCTGCTTCTCTTCTGAGGGAAAATGCTTTGACCTAACAACTTCTATTAGGTCCCCATCCATTCGATGATTTTACCCGGAGACAAAATTTTTAATTGCAGAGGATTAAGGATTCTAATTCTCCCTTTATCCTTGGACTATTTTAAAGGTGTCTCGCTTGCTGTTGCCTTACCTATCCATCCTTCCTGGCCATCCTCAAGCCTCACATGTATCCATGATCCCTTTTCCTCCAGGACTGCAACAGGGGTTCCTTTTGTAATCTCCCCTAAAGGCTTAAAATTTGTTCCAGGTCCTTCACGAAGGCTCACCTTAGGCCATAAAATATAGACGATTCGAGGTTCAGAGGTTGAGATAGGAGCAGGAGCAGAAGGTGTGGATGTGACCATTGGTGGAGCAAAAGACTGTGGCGAAACGGTTGTTGGAGGTGGAGATGTAGTTTGGGTTGTAGATGAAGCCCTGTAATACTCAGAAGGTGTTTTTGATATAATTACCCTTACCGCCTCATCGATGGCTATTCGGATCGCCTTCTCCATTGGAGTGTTGGAGAAACCGCTGAAGGCTCCGGAGAGCCTTGTTCCCTGAAAGCCAGCCATGCCTTCAATATCTGTGGCCGTTCCCTCAATCTGTTCTGATGCAATTCGCCTCCCTGTTCGCGTATCAATCATTTTAACGATGAGGGCAACATGGGATTTCTTAATCCCCCCGAATATCCCTGCTATTGCACCAACCTTTCCAGGAAGAAGTCCCCCCAAACCACCTCCAGCGCCTGATGATCCTGGTTCAAATTCTGTAATAGTTCCCTCAATAAGGATATCAGCTCCTTCTATCTCACCAATCCGGGCGGCTGTCTCCTGTCGGACACGACCCGAAGCCCCCAAGTCCTGTTCTGCAATTACATCACTCAATGATTGACGTTCAAGAACAATAAAGCGATTTGTCGCAAAGAGTGAATTAGCCAACATCTCTGCCATTCCATCCCCAATTCTGCCATAACCTTTTGCCGATTTATCGACGAATTTTGTGACCGCAACTCTTGCCTTAGGCCCCATGTAGTCTTCTTTTTGGGCCTGCTCAATGGTTGGACCACCCGAGGGGGTACTCTGGGCCTTGGGAGCAATCAACTGTGCTAAGGCAGAATTAAATGTTAATGTGATGATAAAAGCTATAGGAATTAATAATAGACTTATTCTTTTTTTCATAGAATTTACCTCCTCATATAATATATTTGTCAGTATTTATCTTCAAGCTGAATTATATTCTTGAAGGGAAATAATTATACTAACCCAAGGCCCTTCTTTACCTCTTCTAAGATAGCCGACATGGTTGGGCCTGCCTGAGCGTGGATGACCACATCTGCCATATCGTCATAGGGGGTTGGATCACGATTTATTATTACCAGTTTTGCTCCATTTCTTTTTGCAACAAGGGGCATGGAGGCAGCAGGTTGAACAACAAGTGAAGAGCCAATTACAATGAACAGGTCACAAGTGGATGAACGATTGTATGCCTCTTGAGTCTCCCTCTCTGGCATGGCCTGACCAAAGGAGATGGTTGCAGGTTTAAGGGGGCCTCCACAATCGTCACAATATGGAACCTTTATACCTTCCCTGATACGTGACTGTATTTCATCGCGATCATATTTTTTATTGCAGGTTAGACAGGTCACATACATTGCTGTCCCATGAAGTTCAATAATCTTCTCCACAGAATTTCCAGCCTTATGGTGGAGACCATCAATGTTTTGTGTAATTACAGAGTCCAATTTTCCCATTTTCTCCATCTCAGCTATTGCCAGATGTGCGAGATTTGGTTTTGCCTTTTTCATCGGTTCATACATCTCTGAAGCCATTAGCCAGTATTTCTCACGAGATTTTTCATTGGATATGAACTTTTGAAAATAGAAATCCTCTGGGTTATAACGGTCCCAAACTCCACCTGGACTTCTAAAGTCTGGGATACCCGATTCTGTGCTTAGACCTGCCCCGGTGAAGATGACCATCCTTTTGGAGTTGATGATTAATTGTGCTACCTGTTTAATTATTTCGTCCATATGTGATCCCTGTCTTTGTTTTATAAATATGAAAGGTTGGATTGTTTTTAGGGTTTATTATCCTTGTTTTGAATTTCATGGTTAGGATTTAATGTTTTTATACCATACATTCTCTTGACTTGCAAGTATGAGAAGGTCTGTGATAAACTTTAAACTATGAGATGCAACCTGATTGCTCAAGGGTATCCGCAGGGAAGTTGCTGGGTTGAAGTTGAGGGAGGAAAACTCTTAGCCTGTGAGGCAACGATTAAAAGAGCAGATAATGGACCCCTTAGGCTCATCTCTGCAATCCATCTATCACGTCCCGAGAATTATCTTTCCATTTATCAATCGGGTTGTAATTTTTCGTGCCGTAAATGTCATTCCTGGAGCTTCACAAAAATAGCCAAGGGTCAATGGTTTTCCTCTATTGAGATACTAAAGGCATGTAAGGAATATGAAAAGGAGGTAACACTTCGTGAACCAAGAAACAGGGCAACTGCCTTTCATGCATATGAAACCTGTCGGTGTTGTGGTTCATGTGTTATGTATGGAAAACGTTCTTCTCTCTGTCCAAAGGTTATCCAGAAGAGAGATATCGTTTTAAGTCCTCAGGGATGGGGTCCTGCCCGGAACATTGTCGCTTTTACAGGAGGTGACCTTCTCTGTTGCCCTGAATTTTATCTTGAATGTGCTCGGTTAATAAAAGAGGAGACAAGCCTCTGGGTGCTCATAGAGACCAATGGGTATGCTCTCACCCCTAAAACACTCGATGCCTTAAAGGATGCTGGTGTTGATGCATTCTGGCTGGATATAAAAGCATATGATGGGACAGATCACAAATGGCTGACCGGTTGTTTTAATCGAAATATATTGAGGCTTCCAGAAGAGATTATAAAGAGGGGATTTGTCCTCGAAGTGTTATCTTTGTATATTCCTAATCTGGTTGAGACCCCACAGTTACGTAAGATTGCCCAGCTGATTTTTGATGTTGATCCCGAAATACCATTTACGATTTTGGCCTTTTTCCCGGAATACCAGATGAAAAGATATAGATCTCCAAAGCTATCTGAAATGGTAGAGGCCTATGAAGAAGTCAAATCCGTTGGATTGATAAATGTGAGACTGGGAAATACAGGAGTTTTTACCTCAACTGAAGAAGATTACAATATTTTGAAGGATAGGGTTGGTAGGGGAAACTATTGATGTAATGCATCACTGAAGCGGGGAATTTAGTGATCTGGCAGGGATGTCTGAGAAAATCTTATAGCGGTAACCTTATCATGTCCATTAAACTAAGAAAAGATGAAAGAAAGGAATAAAGGATAGCTATATCAGTCACTTGGTTACCCTTAACAAAAAAATTTAAATCGTCCGCTTGATAAGATTTTCGAGGATATTCCTGCAAGATCTTTTAACTTAGCCCCGTTTAAGTGACGGGTTACCTATTGATTCCTCCATCAGATTGTGATAATGGAGATTAAGGAGATAAGATGGATAAAAAGGTTCTAATCGTAGATGATGAAGATAGGGTTGTTCAATCAATTGCAGGTGTCCTTGAAGACGAGGGATTTCAGGTTGCAACAGCGAGAAGTGGAGAGGAGGCAATAGAAGTTTTTACGCGGGAGAATCCAGATGTAACACTCCTTGATATCTGGATGCCAGGGATGGATGGAATCGAAATACTAAAGAGGCTAAAATGGATATCTCCTGATTGTCAGGTGATAATGATATCAGGTCATGCAACGATTTCTACTGCAATGACAGCGGTTAAGTTGGGTGCCTTTGATTTTCTTGAGAAACCCCTTTCCCTCGATATCCTTACCTCAACAATCTATCGAGCAATAGACCGTTCGTATGGAGGTATTACAGCAGAACGTCCTGAGGAGATTTCCAATGAAGAGTTTTCCCAGAAGGGTAGTGCCATCAATCAAAAAGAGTGTTTAAGGATATCCATGCCATCTTCAATTGAACCATCTCACCAGGGGGCTTTTAAAAGTGGAGATATTTTGAAGAAACAGAAGGGTTTATCTTTTCAGAGAACGATCAAGCGAAGTATGGTTCTCTATGGAACAGGACTTCACTCCGGAATGAAGACCGGACTCCTCCTACAGCCCCTTCCACCCAATAGTGGGATCCTTTTTGGCAATATATCATCAGATGAGGTTGTCCCTGCACATCTCGACTACGTTGAGACAACAGAATTTGCTACTTCCCTCAGGAGGGGGAGGGCAGTAGCTCGAACCATCGAACATCTAATGGCAGTCCTTCATGCCTATCGGATTACCAACCTGATGGTGAAGATGATTGAAGAGATTCCAATAATGGATGGTTCGGCGTTGGAGTTCTGTAAGATCATTGAAGAAGCAGGGATAGAAGATCAGGAAGAGAAGGTGGATGAGTTGGTGATTGATCGAAGGGTTGAATTTTCAAATAAAAAGAAGTCCATTGTGATCCAACCAGCTGATACCTTTTCCATCCTATTCCATCTCGATTATCCCTACCCGATAGGGCAACAGAGATTCGAATTTACCCTCGAAAATGAAGAGGCCTTTAAGAATCAGATAGCCCCAGCACGAACATTTGGTTTTCTAAAAGATGTAGAGATTCTCAATCGTATGGGTATGGGGGGTGGAGGGAGGCTTCATAACTTTATTCTCGTAGATGATGAGAAGATAGTCAATACTGAACTCCGATTCTCTGATGAGTTCGTTCGACACAAGATTCTGGATCTGATCGGAGATTTCTATCTCCTCAATCGTCCGATCAGAGGAAGAGTGATCGCCCGTTTTACAGGTCATACGGAAAACATCGCATTGATGAAAAAGATCAAAGAAGCGTTTAAGAGATAGGTAGAAATTTTATTGGAGTAAACTGGATTGAAGGAGATGAAGATGGTTCGAGAAGAATTGCGTCCTCAGCTCAATGAATTTTTAGATGTTCTGGCAGATTTATTGGCTGAAAAGTATTTTGAACGGATGGATTATCGTATGCGGAAGATACCCGAGCTTCGAAGGTTGATTACAGCAAAGGAGGCGAGCCAATATCTGAGCCTTTCCACAGAAACGATTTACAAAATGGCATCTCAAAAGAAACTGCCTTATCTGAAGATTGGGGATCGTGTGCTTTTCGATATAAAGACGCTCGACCAATGGATAGATAAGCACCTTATCAAGGAGAAGGAACGAAGGAAGGAAGAATTGAAGGTTGAAAGCGAGAAGGGGAGATCGAATCTGAAATCAACAAAAGAATTTGATCTCTTAGACCTTATAAAAAAGAATAAGAAGGATTGAGAAAAAGATTTTATTTACTCTCTTGTAAAAATTCTATATCGGAGGAGGTTGCCACATTTGGTCCTTATTAACAGGAGGTGGATTGGATATGCCAATATATGAATATCGGTGTGAAGATTGTGGAAGGATTTCTGAATTTCTTCTTATCAGAAAGGATGAGGATTTTGAGCCCAGATGTAAAAAATGTAAGGGTAGAAGGATGTCAAGGGTCTTATCAAGGGTAAGGGTCATACGTTCAGAGGAGAGCAGAATGGAGAGCCTTGCAGACCCATCAAAGTGGGGCGATATAGACGAGAAGGATCCAAAAAGTATGGCAAAATGGATGAAGCGTATGGGAAAGGAACTTGGGGAGGATATGGGTGACCTGGATGAAGCGATAGAAGAAGAGATGGATGGAGGTTCAGAGACAGATATTGAGGATTAGTAACTGGCCAATTCTTCATTAAGTATATCAGAGATGAACATATGGCCGGGAGTATGTGTAATGCAAATTTCGGGTTTGGCATTCATTATAATTGCTTGCGGAGTTACCCCGCAGGCCCAAAAACAGGGGACCTCCCCCTTCTTTATCGTTACAGGTTCTCCAAAATCTGGCTTCTTCAGATTTTTAATCCCGATCCTTTCTGGATCCCCAACATGAATGGGTGCTCCATGAACCATTCTGTAGCGAGAAGTAACCTGAATTGCTTGGCTCAGTTTTTCCAGAGGAATCGGTCTCATAGTAACTACCATAGGCCCTCGAAATATACCAGCTGGTTCACAGGAGATATTAGTTTTATACATTGGCACATTCTTTTTTTCTTCAATATGTCGAACAGAAATATTTGCTCGAATTAATGCCTCTTCAAAAGAAAAACTACATCCCAAAAGGAATGTAACCCAATCCTTTTCCCAGATACCTTTGATTTCTTTTACCATCATTTCTAATCTTCCATGCCGGTAAATATTATAACGTGGAATATCAGTGCGTATATCTGCCTCTTTTGATAAAAACCTTGTTCGATATTTCCCGGTATCCAATACCTCAAGCAGTGGGCATGGCTTGGGGTTTCTCTGGCAGAAGAGTAGAAAATCGAAGGCATATCTTTTTGGAAGGATTACAAGATTGGCCTGGGCATAGCCCAGGGCCAATCCCGAAGTAGGTCTGTCCCACTCTCCATTTCTGATGAGTCTGCGAATATCCTTGGGATGAAGTTTTGTGATATTCAATTACTGAAGTTCCCCTGAATCTTTTTTTTCAATCCCGAAAACCATTAGATTTTAAATCATTCTATAAAAAATATATAAAAAGTCAACTTTTATTGATGCTCCATGATTTGGAAAAATTCAGATGTATCCGTACGGTTCAAAAAAA
>JBBITW010000096.1:11784-13408 GCA_037440525.1 Deltaproteobacteria bacterium | reverse complement strand
GGATTTCAGGAATAGGGTTTAATAGTTATGGGAAAGGCATGGAGGAATCCTGGATCAGCCATGGGCTCTGTAGCATCAGTGCTTATGCCAAAAGGGAAGGGTACCCCGTTGAGTTGATCGATTTGAGGTGCTTGAAGAACTGGGGAGAATTTAAAGAGATCATTTCGAGAACCAAACCGGATGTGGTGGGCGTGGGCATGATGAGCGTGGACTACAATCCTGCCATGGAGGCCATCAGGCTTATCAAGAAAACTTCGCCCAAGACGATCACAGTCGTTGGGGGGCCCCATCCAAGCCTCATGCTTTCAGAGGTTGAGAAAGAGAGAGAGATTGACCATATCATCACAGGCGAGGGTGAGATCTCTTTTGTTGAATTATTGAAAAATATTGAGGAAGGACGACGACCTACAAGGGTTATTCGAGGAATCATCCCGGAGGACCTCGATCAACTCCCCTTCATCGACCGGGAGCTTTTCAAAGATCTCGAGTATCCACTCGTGGTGGAAGGGTTTGCTCGTCCTTTCGTCAGTCTTATTGCTGGGCGAGGCTGCAAATTCAATTGCAGCTTTTGCCAGCCCGCGGAGAGACTCCTTTTTGGCAAGAAGGTCAGGCGCCGCACACCAGGGAACGTGATTGAAGAATTAAAACAATTGCGAGCCCGATATCATTTTAAAAGCATGATGCTTCACGACGACTGCATCACTGAAGACCGAGCCTGGGTGGCCGAGTTTTGCCGGCAATACAAAGAAAATGGTTTTAACCAGCCATTCGCGTGCCAGAGCCGGGCTGATATTGTTTGTAGGAATGAGGAGATGGTAGCCCTCATGAAGGAGGCCGGCCTTAGCCTTCTTTTTATCGCCTTTGAGAGCGGCAATCAGAGGGTGCTCAATTTTCTCAGGAAGGGGACTAAGGTTGAAGATAATTATCGAGCCGCGGAGATCTGCCGGAAATACGGCATAAAAATATGGGCGAACTATATGATGGGAATTCCAACCGAAACCAGGGAAGAGGTGATGGACACGGTGAGGATGATCCAGGCGATCAAGCCAGACCATTACAGCCCTGCTTTTTTTACGCCTCACCCGGGGAGCGATCTGTTTTCTTATTGCGAGGAACATGGGCTTTCCCTCATTCAGAGCCACGACAGCTACAGGAGGAATCCGACAGAGAGGAAAATTAAGGGGATTGACTATGATTTTCTGAGAAAGGCACTTTGGAAGTCCATGGGGGTAGAGGAATCGGTCATGAACCAGCGCTGGATCTGGAGACTAAAGGCGCGGCTGGCCCCCTTTATGACAAGACACCCCATAATACTGAAATGGGTCAGGTGGCTGATGACTCGTTGTGGGCTTGGAGGACTATTAGTGAAACACTAAGAGCGGGTTCTCAAGAGGTAATAAGATTTTGGGGATTATGGAGCCATTGATTTCAGTTCTAACACCAACGTTCAACCAAGGGAAATATATCTCGGCGTGTATCCAGAGCTTGCTGGAACAGACTGACCCCCACTGGGAAATGATTATCGTTGATGACGGATCGACGGACGAAACCCCGAAAATCGTAGCTGGATATCAGGATCCGAGAATCTGTTATCTTCGGATGGAACATCAGGGCATCGATCACC
>JBBITW010000096.1:0-11730 GCA_037440525.1 Deltaproteobacteria bacterium | reverse complement strand
AGGGCATCGAACACCTTGGAGAAATTTATAATCGCGCGCTTAAGGAGTCACAAGGGGAATTGGTTCTCATCTTGGAGGGAGATGATTATATCCCTGCCTACCGGCTTGAGGTCCAGAGGTCGGCTTTCAAGAATGATCGGGTGGTGCTCAGTCACGGTCGATATGCGTATGTTTTTGATGACCGGGTGGTGGTATACCCCAGCCCTTTCGGAACGAATGAACTGAGTAACAGACCGGTCGGGTCAGCACTCAAAATATTCCTCCAGGGATTTAACCCGATTGGCACGCAAAGCGTGATGATCAGAAAATCTGCCCTTCTTGAGGTTGGCGGATTCACCCAGCCTGAGTATTTGCCCTTAGTGGATTACCCGACATGGATGAAATTGGCTCTAAAAGGACCCTTCGAATATATTCCACAAATCCTGGGTTTTTGGAGAAGACATCCTCAGTCGGTAACGATGCAACGAAATGAGCAGATTTTTGAGGGATTCCTTAGGTACAGCGATGATTTTGTGGTCAGCTTTAGTGAAGAGATCGCGGCTTTGGGTCTGACGGAATTCATGCGTCAACGAGGTGCCATCGCCTATCTCTCTCTCGCGTGGATCAAGCTTTCGAAAAGAGACTGGGACCAGGCTCTTGAGCTTAGCAAGAAGAGCTGGGCTTTAAGGGAAAATGTAAACCCGTCCTTCAAGTTAAAAATGATCGTCAATCTGATCGGTGCGCGTCTCCATGTTAATCTCCCCAGCTATTTCAACAGGGCAAAACAATGGCTTTACCAGAAAGATGAAGTGGAGGGGAGGAATAAAACGGGGAAACAGTGTAAGGTCAATCTCTGAAATGGAACGTTCCTATGAGCCGCAAAATTCATTGTCCTGTTTGTAGAAAGGACGAGTCAATCAAGCTTTTCGAAAAACAGAGAAGCACATTTGTTAAATGTATCAATGATGGGCTGGTCTATATTAACCCTCAGCCCGACCAAGAAAAGTTGCAAGAAATCTACGATACCTACGGAAGAGAGTTGTTCGTTTTGCCAGAATCAATTGCTGCCATGAGTGACTATCCCCATTACAGGCGCCGTTTTTTGAATTTTCGAAGAACGAATCGGTTATTAGAAATCGGTACTGCAGCGGGTGGGTTTCTTCTTTGTTGCCAGAAAGATGGCTGGGATACGTACGGGGTTGAGTTAAGCACTCCCTCTTCAGAGTTTGCACGGAAACAGTACGGATTAAATGTGATCAGCGGAACGATCCATGATGCCGGATACCGAAGCAATTTCTTTGATATTGTGGTGGCCTGGCAAACGATGGAACATATACCCAATCCCCGGCAAGTCATCATCGAGGTGTACCGTGTACTTCGCCCTGGCGGCTTTTTCGTGTTATCCGTTCCGTGTTGGGAAGGTCTGAGCATCCGCCTCCTAAAAGATAGGTACCGATATGTGGGGCGAGATCATCTTTTCTATTTTTCCCGGCAGAACCTGCGTCAGATGCTCAGCGATATAGGATTTTCACACATTACTTCGAAGACAAGGGGGTTCAACCCCATCGTTTGCATCGAGGATGGCATCGGCTTGACCAAAAAATGGAGAGCGAGAGAGATAGGGAGAGACCCCATAAGCAATGTGGTGCAAGAGCAATTTCAGATACATAAGCCTCTTAAGGCTGTCCATAAAGTCTATTGTAATCTAATCGAACGTCTCAATCTTGGCGATACCCTTTTTGCGGAAGGGATTAAGGAATAAAGGTCGCCGAAAAGATCAGATATGTGCGGAATTTGTGGAAAGGTTGATTTTCAAAGAGGGGTTGAAGCCGAAACCCTGCAACGGATGCGCGATGTCATGGCTCACCGTGGTCCGGATGACGAAGGGATAGTTTTCATCAACGCAGACCAATTTATAGAAGTGAATCGATCAGCACCGTTGTCCCTCGTTCAGGAAGGTTTTGAGGTTGGCTTGGGCCATCGGCGCCTGGCAATCATTGATCTTTCAGGGGCTGCACATCAACCCATGTGTAATGAGGATAAAACGGTTTGGATTGTTTACAATGGAGAAATTTATAATTATCAGGGAATTAGAAAGGAATTAGAAAAAAAGGGGCACCTTTTCAAATCGAATTCTGATACAGAGGTCATTCTTCATGCCTATGAAGAGTGGGATGTGGATTGTCTGCAAACTTTCAGAGGAATGTTCGCCTTTGGGATATGGGATTCACGAAGAAAACGGCTTTTTTTGGCCCGTGACCGTTTAGGAAAGAAACCACTTGTCTATTATCTTAAAGATGGGCGGTTCCTTTTTGCTTCGGAAATCAAGGCCATTCTTCAAGACCCAAAAGTGGAAAGAAAGGTCAATCTCTCTGCTCTCCACCATTATCTTACCTATCAATATATTCCGTCCCCCGATTCCATCTTCGAAGGTATCCGAAAACTTCCCCCGGCTCACTATCTTTTGTACGACATTTCCGGAAATGTAAGAATTGAACGGTATTGGAAGTTAGATTTTGCTCAGAATCAAAAAAATAATAAAAATGAAAATGAATTATTTCATTTCATCCGGGCGGGGCTTCAAGAATCAGTCAAGCTTCGCCTTATCAGCGATGTTCCCCTGGGTGCGTTTCTGAGCGGAGGAGTTGATTCGAGTATTGTTGTCGGATTGATGGCACAGCTAAGCGGAAAGCCCGTTAAAACCTTCACCATCGGTTTTGAAGAGAAAGATTTCGATGAGCTTGGTTATGCCAGAATCGTGTCCAACCATTTTAAAACAGAACACCATGAATTTGTCGTAAAGCCGGATGCTATTGAAATATTACCTAAACTTGTTTGGCATTATAGTGAACCCTTTGCCGATTCATCTGCGATTCCAACCTATTATGTAGCAAAAATGACAAAGGAATTTGTTAAGGTAGTTTTGACAGGTGATGCCGGAGATGAAAATTTTGCTGGATATTACCGCTATCTCCGAAGTCAATATGTTTTATGGTTCACCCGGTTACCTGAAGAGTTAAGGAAAAGGCTGCTTTCCTCTTTATTACGGATCCTCTCCATTTTGCCTTGGCAAAGGAAGACATTTAATCGTCTGACCGATTTTATAGAAATGCTAACTTCACACCAGGGTAGAAATTATGCAGAACAAATAAAAATATTTAATGCAAAAGAGAAAGAAAGCATTTATACGGAAGAATTTTCGAGTCATATAAAACAAATTGATCCCTTAGATTATTTGATTAAGAAATACGAAGAAGTAGAAAGAAGGGATTTTTTAGAAAGCCTGCTTTATCTCGATATGATGACCTATCTTCCGGAAGACCTCCTGGTGAAGACAGACATTGCCACGATGGCCAACTCTCTGGAAGCGCGTGTCCCTTTTCTCGATCATCTGTTCATGGAAGATATTGCAAAGATTCCCCCTAATTTAAAGCTGAAAGGGTTCAAAACAAAATATATACTGAAAAAAGCATTTGAGAACTTTATTCCGAAAACAATTCTTACGAGGAAGAAAATGGGTTTCAGAGTACCCATTGCGAGATGGTTTCGAAAGGAGCTGAAGGATTACACCAGAGAAATTCTTCTTAATCAAAGAACAATAGGCCGAGGTTATTTAAAAAAAGCTGGAGTTGAAAAATTATTAAACGAACATCTTACCATACACTATGATCATTCGGCTAAAATATGGGCTTTGCTCTTTTTGGAAATTTGGTTCAGAGTATATGTAGATAGGGAAGGCGGTTTAATATAAGTGAGCAACAAAATAAACATGATTGGAGTTATGGCTATATTGGTTCTTATTGGATTACTTTATTTTAATTCATTGGGAAACCAATTCACGAATTGGGATGATGGAATGATTTATCAGAATTCTACCATTAGAGATTTAAGTTGGAAGGGGATTAAAAGGCTCTTTACATATCAAAAAGCCAACACCTATCAACCTGTCCGGATGCTCAGTTATGCCTTGGATTACCATTTCTGGAAGCTTAATCCAATGGGGTATCGGATTACAAACATCATTTTCTACATCCTTACTTGCATCATGGTCTTTTTTACTCTCCATATTCTATCTACACATTTAAGGGAAAGGGCTTCTCCAGATTCTCATTTTAGGATCGCTCTATTTGGAAGCCTCCTCTTTGCAGTCCATCCCGTTCATGTGGAGGCGGTGACATGGCTTGCTGCAAGAAAAGAGGTCCTTCAAGGGTTTTTCTTCTTTCTTGCTTTCTTACTTTATTTTAAAGGAAGGGAAGGAAGTGGAAAAAGAAGACTTTTTTATCTATTTCTCGTTTTATTTACAGTTCTTCTTGCGATCCTTTCAAAACCTTCAGCAGTGGTCTTTCCGGCTGTTATCCTCTTATACGAAATTGCAAGAAAAAAAGATAGCATCCTTGTTTTCTTAAAAGACCACTGGATCTTTTTCACTTTGACAATAATTATCTCAGCTGTTTTTGCCCTTATTTCAATAAAGGTTATGCTCGATGCAGGAGGGGTAAAGCCTTATTATGGAAAGGGTTTCTTAGAGAACCTACTCGTTATTCTATTTGTTTTTTTACGAAGTATCAAATTATTAGCATTTACAGTCAACTACTCTGCTGCTTATTCATTCTCTGTAATGCTTCCTGTTTATCATATAAAAAATATCCTCTTTGTCTTAATTATAGTCTTTTTATTTGGATTAAGTTTCTGGAGTTTAAAGAGGACAAAAGTTATCTTTTTTTCTTTCTTCTTCTTTCTTATTACTTTATTTCCCTATTTGAACATTATCCCTATTAGCACTCTGCTGGCAGACCGTTATGTGTTTATTGCTTCTTTTGCCTATTGCTTTGTACTGGGAGTCATTTTTGATAGATTTTATTTATTGAATAATAAAAGATTCTCCCCGGGTTTTTTTAAATTACTATCGATGTCCATTTTTATTCTTTTAATGGCTGGATATTCCTATATGACCATTCATCAAAATACAATCTGGAGAAATAGTTATACACTATGGGCCGATGCAGTTGAAAAACATCCCAATAGCAATACAGCAAATGCACTAATGGGTGTGGTTTATATGGAATTAGGAATGGATGAAGAGGCGATTAAATACCTTGAAAAAGCAGTCCAGATTCTTCCCTATGATTATTTATCTCGAAACAATCTTGGTATAGTTTATGGAAGAAATGGTCAGCCTGAAAAGGCACTAAAGGAATTTATGACAGCCTTATGGTTAAAACCCGATTATGATAAGATCAAAATTAATCTTGCAGTCTTTTATCAGAGGCAGAAAGAGTATAAAAAGGAAGAAGAGGTCTTCAAACACCTCATATCAAGAGACACCAATAATTCAAATCTCCATTTCAGATTGGGGATGCTTTATAACGAGATGGAAGACTATAATAATGCAATTTCGGAGTTTGAAAAATCAATGAAATTAGCTCCGAACATAATTAATTCTTATGAAGAACTTGGAAAAATCTATGCAAGCAAATTTAAGGACTATGAGAAAGCTAAATATTATTATTCTAAGGGAATCGAAATGGCTCCCAAGGCCAAGTCGAAAATCGAAGATTTGAAGTTGATGATTCGGGAGTTAGAAAAACAAAATAAATGATAAACGATGAATGATGAACGATGAACCATGAACGATGAACGATGAACTAAAAACTATAAATAATACACAATTAAATCTGGGGAAGAGCAGTATATGATGAATAAAAGGGAGAGGAGATCGCTTTTTCGTTTTAGGCAGTGGCCAGTCTATAAAGAAGCTAAGTCATTCAGGAAGAAGATGAGAGAGGTGGCGAGAAATTTACCAGAGAGCGAACGCTTCCTTTTAAGGGACCAGTTATCACGTGCTGCAGATTCTATCTGTTTGAATATAGCAGAAGGAGCGAATAAATTATCGGATATCGAATTTAGTAAATACTTAAACACCTCTGAAACTTCTTTAGAAGAGGTGGTATGTTGTTTAGATTTAATTTTAGATGATGGTCATATATCTGAAATTGAGTTCTGGCCTTATATCAAGGAGGCTGAGGAATTGGGTGCGCAGTTGATTGCATTTGGCAAGAAGGTTCGTAAAGAAGGGATTCGATTGTAAGGTTCATCGTTCAAAGTCCATCGTTTATCGTTTATCGTTCTTATAGGAGATGTTATGGTTAACATAGCGGTGATTGGTTGTGGATATTGGGGAAAGAATTTAATTCGAAATTTCTGGGAACTCAGAAGCCTCCATACTATCTATGATGTGGATAAAAAGAGGGCAGAGACATTAAAATCTCTTTATCCCCAAGTTCACGTTGCAAATCAATTAAGTGATGTCCTCCAAAACGATTCCATTGAAGGAATCGTCTTAGCAATTCCTGCTGAGCTTCACTACAGGATTGCAAAGGAAGCTCTCCTTGCAGGAAAGGACGTATTTGTGGAAAAGCCTCTTGCTCTAAAAGTAAGTGAAGGAGAAGAATTGGTTGGTCTTGCAGAGGAGAAAAAAAGAATATTAATGGTCGGACACCTACTCGAATATCACCCAGGCATTGTGAAACTCAAAGAGATGGTTTCAAATGGGGAATTGGGGAAGATTAATTATATCCACTCTACTCGACTCAACTTAGGTAAATTTCGAACAGAAGAGAACATACTCTGGAGCTTTGCTCCACACGATATCTCAGTTATTCTTTTGCTTTTAGAGGAGATGCCAAAAGAGGTATCTGCTCACGGCGGTAGTTACCTCAATCAAGGAATCGCAGATGTTACTATGACAACCATGAATTTTACCAGTGGTGTAAAATCGCATATCTTTGTCAGTTGGCTTCACCCCTACAAAGAGCAGAAACTGGTAATCGTAGGCGACCGGAAGATGGCTGTTTTTGATGATGTGGTCCCAAAAGAAAAACTCTTATTATTTAATCATCATATAGACTGGATTGATCGTATTCCTGTACCAAGAAAAGAGGATGCAGAGGTCATTGATTTTGATATGCAAGAACCCCTTAAGCTTGAATGTCAGCACTTCCTTGACTGTATCCGTACTCGAAGTCGACCAAAAACCGATGGTAAAAATGGGTTAAGAGTGCTTCAGGTCCTTGAGCTTTGTCAGAAATCACTTCAGGAAGGAGGAAGGATTCTTCAATTAGGAAAAGAGACGTATCCGCAGGTCTACATCCATGAGACCTCTTGTGTTGGTGAATCAGTTGAAATAGGTGAGGGAACGAAGATATGGAATTTTTCGCATATTATGTCAGGTTCAAAGATCGGGAAGAACTGCACCATAGGGCAAAATGTATTTATTGCTTCAGGAGCTGTCATAGGGAATAACATTAAGGTTCAAAATAATGTCTCTATCTTTGATGGAGTGGTGTTGGAGGATGATGTTTTTTGTGGGCCTTCAATGGTCTTTACCAATGTTATTAACCCTCGTAGTTTCATCTCAAGAAGAAAAGAGTTCCGAAAGACCCTGGTAAAAAAAGGAGCCACGATTGGTGCGAATGCCACTGTGATCTGCGGAAATACCATTGGTCAATATGCATTCATTGGAGCTGGATCTGTGGTGACTAAAGATATTCCTGACTATGCTTTAGTCTATGGAAATCCTGCAAAGGTGAAGGGTTGGGTTTGTCAGTGTGCTGAAGAAATTACTTTTCGATCAAATAGAGCGGTATGCAAAGCCTGTGGGAAAAGATATAAAAAGGATTCAACAGGGGTGAAATTGATTTGAAAATGAAAATCGTCACTATTGTAGGTGCAAGGCCCCAGTTTATTAAAGCAGGGACAGTAAGCCGTACCATTCAAAAGTTCAAGAAGAATGGAATTCGTGAAGTATTAGTTCATACTGGCCAGCATTATGATTACTTGATGGATAAAGTATTCTTTGAAGAACTTGAACTTCCTAAACCTGATTACCATCTGGGAGTTGGCTCAGGGGCTCACGGCAAGCAGACAGGAATGATGCTGGAACGTATAGAATCCGTTCTTAAAAAAGAAAAACCTGAATTGGTGATCGTTTATGGGGATACCAATTCAACACTCGCTGGAGCTTTGGCGGCAGCAAAATTAAATATCCCCATCGCCCATATCGAGGCAGGTTTAAGAAGTTATAATCGAACCATGCCAGAAGAAATCAACCGCCTCATAACAGACCACCTTTCAACATTCCTATTTTGTCCTACTGCACAATCCCTTAAAAATTTAAATAAAGAAGGAATAAAAGATGATGGATCGACCATTGTTAAACAGGTAGGCGATGTCATGTATGATTCAATCCTTTATTATTCAAAATTAGCCGAGGGAAAGAGTACAATCCTTAATGACTTAAATCTTTGTCTATCAAATCCGAACTCTGAACTCCGAACTCAAAACTATTATCTGTCTACCCTCCACCGTGCTGAAAATACAGATCATCCTCAGAGACTTAGGTCTATTCTATTTGCTTTAAATAAAATTGCTAAAGATACACCAGTGATCTTCCCTCTTCATCCAAGGACAAGAAAGATGATGGAGGCCTTTAATCTCTTCTCAAAAAGGGGGAGAATAAAATTCATCGAACCGCTCTCCTATTTAAACATGTTAAAACTCGAAAAAAACGCCAGAGCAATCCTTACAGATTCAGGAGGTATTCAGAAAGAGGCTTACTGGCTTAAGGTTCCTTGTTTTACCTTACGAGACGAGACAGAATGGGTAGAAACCGTTAAATCGGGTTGGAATGTGTTGGTTGGCACAAAATCAGAAAAGATAATTCGAGAAATAATGAAATTTGAAGAAAGAGGACTACCGGAAAAGGGGCTGACGAATCAGCGGATAAATCCAGACTTATTTGGAGATGGTAAGGCAAGTGAGAAAATAGTGAAAATATTATGTTGACCATTATCTCAATCATCTTTGGAGCTATAGTAGGAAGTTTTTTAAATGTTTGCATTATCAGAATTCCTAAAGAAGAGTCTATTATCACTCCAGGATCTCATTGTCCTCATTGTAAAAAGCCCATACTCTTTTATGATAATATCCCTTTGATCAGCTATTTCCTATTGGGTGGGACATGTCGATATTGTGAGAAGACCATTTCACTTCAATACCCTTTAATTGAGGGAATCACTGCCCTCTTTTCCCTCCTTTTATTTTTAAGATTTGGTCCTTCCTTAAGCTACCTTATCTATTTTGTCTTTGTTTGCGCTTTAATTGTTATCACAGTGATTGACCTTTACCATCAAATTATCCCTGATGTGATTAGCCTCCCTGGAGTTGGGGTTGGCCTACTGTCTTCGTTAATCATTCCTCAAATTACTTTTTTTAATTCTCTTTTTGGAATTCTTTTAGGCGGAGGGAGCCTCTTTTTGGTTGCCACAGGATATCAATGGTTATTCAAAAGGGAAGGGATGGGAGGTGGAGATGTAAAATTGCTGGCCATGATTGGAGCCTTTCTTGGATGGAAAGCAGTGATCCTCACTATTCTTTTAAGTTCCCTGATTGGATCAATAATTGGAATCATTGTTATAGCTTTAAAAGGAAAAGATTTTAAATATGCCATCCCTTTTGGACCATTTCTTTCATTAGGAGCAACAATTTCCCTTTTCTATGGGCAGAATATAATTGATTGGTATCTATATGTGTATAGGTAATTTGTTAAGGAGATTAGGATAAGGGTTTGGGCTACGAAGCCTGTTTCATTAAACGGTTAGGGTTATGTTAAATGAATATGAAAGACGATAGACGTGACCTTTTATTACGATACGGGCCTCGTAGCCGTAAACCTGAGATCCTCTGAGTAGCAAGCGTGTATTGGTAACAAAGTCTGTTTCTTAAGTCTATAAAGGTTACGTTAAATGAATATAACAGATGAAAAACAACTGGTTATTTAGAAAATTAAATTTGAGTCTCAGGCAGGAGCTGATTCTTAATATCTCGTTTCTCATGCTGGCAGCGATTTTATTGATCGGCTTTACTGCTATTAGCTTAATTGAAGATTTCCAAATTAAAAGACTCCTTCTCATTACAGTCATCCTTGATGCTATTGTCCTTGTCATTTTTGGGAGTTTCTTATTATCACGCGTTCTGGTTAAACCCATCAAAGACCTTGTTCGTTTAACCCAGAAGATTAGTGAAGGAGATTTTAGCCAAAAAATAGAAATCACTTCAAAGAATGAGATTGGCCAGCTTATTGAATCCTTTAATCGCATGATTGAGAAGATAAAAGAGAAACAAGAAAGTCTTGAAAATTATTTAAACTCTCTTGAGAGCACCAATAAACAACTAAAGCAGGCCCAGGAAGAACTGATTCGTGCTGAAAAGCTTGCCTCCATTGGAAGATTTGCTGCAGGTGTTGCCCATGAGGTCGGGAACCCTCTTGGAGCCATCTTAGGATATACCAGTATTTTGGAAAAGGATGGACTGGATCGTGAAGAGGTCAAAGATTACTTAAAAAGGATTGAGAAAGAGATCGAAAGGATCAACCGAATTGTAAGAGAACTTTTAGATTTTGCAAGACCTTCTAAATTTGAGATCAAGGATGTACAGATTAATCAAGTCATTGAAAATGCCCTTTCATTATTATCCTATCAAAAAAATTTTAAGAATATTGAAACAAGATTAGACCTTCAGCCCACTCTTCCAATGCTAAAGGGGGACGAATCGCGCCTCTCACAGGTTTTTATAAACATCATTTTGAATTCCATTGATGCCATGCCAGAGGGAGGGGTTTTGCAAATTCAAACCAAAGAAGACATTGTTAATGACTTATTCCCCAATCCCTTACAACGAATTTACCCCCCCAGGCGGAAGACCGATCCAGAGGAATCAAACTATTCCCGATTTCGAAAATCGGATCCCTTCACCACGCATCTGACAAAATTTTCAAAAGGGGACCGAATCATAAAGATACAAATAACCGATACAGGGATTGGGATAAGAAAGGAAGATTTAGATAACATCTTTGATCCCTTTTTCACGACTAAATCTCCTGACAAAGGGACAGGATTAGGTCTATCGATCTCCCTCAGGATTGTTGAATCTCTTGGAGGAGAAATCAAGGTCGAGAGTGAAGAGGGAAAAGGAACAACCTTTGAGGTATATTTTCCGGTTGATTAAAAAATAATCGTTAAACGGTTAAGGTAATGATGCCCGTATCGTTTAATGGTAAAGGTTACGTCAAATGAAACAGAAAATTAAAAGCTTTAAAGACTTGGAAGTGTATCAAAATACTTATAAAGCATGTATCGAAGTGATAAAAAGTATCATCCCACAAATTCCTGAAATCGAAAAAAATGATCTAAGGAACCAACTTAGAAGGTCCGTTAAGGCTATACCAAGGTTAATAGCCGAAGGCTATGCTAAAAGACATCAAGCCCATGGATTTCAAAAATATCTTGATGATGCCATGGGTGAATGTAATGAAACAATAGTTGGTTTGGAACAATGCAGAGATTTATATGGAGAATTTATAGATACAAAATTATGTGAAAACTTGATTGATCTATATGATAAATCAGGAAGACAACTTTATAATCTTTCCAATGCATGGAGCAGATTTAAAAGAAACAATAAACATAATAGCCATAACAAGTAAAGTACCAATAAGTTAAATGAATATAAAAGACGATAGACGTGACCTTTTATTACGATACGGGCCTCGTAACCTTTAAACTATTAATGAACTTCAACATCGACAAACATTTCAATCGGGGGTAAAGATGATTCCCAAACGCATTCTTGTGGTGGATGATGAAGAGAGTTTCCGTCATATGCTTTCTGTGATCTTGGCCAAAGAGGGATATG
>JBBITW010000095.1:0-13892 GCA_037440525.1 Deltaproteobacteria bacterium | reverse complement strand
ATGAGGTATATGCCATGTTTGTCATTCCGAGTCTACTTTTTCTGTCATTCCGAGCGAAGCGAGGAATCTATAGAATTCAAACCCTTTTAAAACATAGATTCTTCGGCTAACGTAGGGCAAGCCGCATTTGGTTTCATTTCTTATGTCGAATTGCGACACAGCCTCCTTGGGGAGAAGGAAGGGTCGGTATGACTCGCAACCGAGGTGAGGAGGAATTTATTAACTTTTTCAGAGCTTTCTAAAATCATTTTTGACATAGAATCTTTTTCTTGTTAAAAATAATTTGAGAGTTCTGAAAAAGTCCTGAATTGACTGGGGAGGTAGGGTTCCAAACCCTTCGAATGCGGACATTAAGAAGTTAAATTGTTTACAATCGCTTTAGAGAAAATCAAGCATTTTCAAGGTATTAATCAATGGTGCTATATTATTATCGGTATCCGCTCGAAGGCTTTTTCACCCCACCTCCCCAGTCTATAAGAATATTTTTTAATACTTTTTCAGAGATCTCAATTTAAATTCTATCTAAATTGAGCGATTTTTTATAAAAAGCATTTCCGCCAAATGCGGATCAGTCATTGCGTGGCAATCCGACGAAGTCGTTGCGAGGACCCCGCACTTGATGCGGGGGACGTGGCAATCTTACAGATTCCTCGCTTCGCTCGGAATGACAATTTGTAAGAGATTGCTTCGCAATGACAATTTAGAATCGCTCAATTTAGATTCTTTTTAAAAGAGAGCTCAAAATAAGGAGATAAATCTATGCCAACCTATTCACATTCACAGCTTTCCACCTATGAGACCTGTCCCCATCAATATAGGCTTGCTTACATTGAGAAGATAAAGATAGAAACAGAGGGCATAGAGGCTTTTATGGGTTCAAGAGTGCACGATACCTTAGAGAAACTTTATCGCGACCTGAAGGTAACAAAGCTTAATTCCCTCGAGGAACTTATTGATTATTATCGTCAGGGTTGGGAGAAGAACTGGAGTAGTGCGGTTCAAATCATCCGGAAGGAATATAGCTCAGAGGATTATCGTCGGCTTGGCGAAAGGTGCATAACAGATTATTACAGACGATACTATCCCTTCGATCAAGGGAAGACACTGGCCCTGGAAGAGACGATTTACTTTCCTCTCGAAGAGGAGAGGGGTTACTGGATCAAAGGGGTGATTGATCGTCTGACACTTCTTGATGATTCTGTCATTGAAATCCATGATTACAAGACATCTGGAAGGTTACCTTCAAAAGAGGAGATCTGCTCGGACAGACAATTGGCTTTCTACCAGATGGGTGTCGAAGGGAGATGGAAGGATATAAAGGAGGTTAGACTTATCTGGCACTTCCTGTACTTTGATACAGAAATCCAATCCTTCAGAACTCAGGAAGAGCTTCAAAGAATCAAAAGGGAAACCCTCGATCTCATCCAGAAGATAGAAAATGATAGAGAGTTTCTTCCGAGGGAAGGGCCTCTTTGTGACTGGTGTGATTATCAGGGATTATGCCCGAAAAGGAAACACAGAATCGTTGTGGAGCCCCTCCCTTTAAATGAATTCCTTGGTGAAGAGGGAGTAAACCTTGTGAATCGATACGTAGAATTAAGGGAGAAGAAAAGAAAGCTAAATGAGGAGATTGATTCTGAGTTGCAGAAGATAGAAGAGGCGATTTTTCAATATGCACAGAGGGAGAAAGTAGAGGCAATCTTTGGGAGTGATCATGTAGCGAGGATCAAGGTGGAAATGAAAGAGAAGTATCCGCTGAAGGGGGATCCTAACAGAAAGGTTTTGGATGAATTGATCAAGAAGGCAGGTAAATGGATGGAGGTTTCTGATTTAAATCCGTGGTTGCTTGTTAGGGTAATAGATCGTGGTAGCTGGCCATCTTCCCTGGTCAAAAAGGTTAAGGAGTTTTCAACGATAGAGGAGACACGCTCCATTACCTTATCGAAACTAAAAGAGAGGGAGTGAACTGAGGAGGAGAGGATTATGGAAATTCGTGTTCTAAAAGGTAGTGCTCAAGATTACCCGTGTGAATTATTGCTCCTTTTTTCTTTCGAATCCCCAGAGAATCTGGAGGGCCCAGTTGGAGTCCTGGATAAAGCACTTGATGGATTCATCACCAGATTGATAAAAGAGGGAGATTTCAGGGGAGAGCTATTTCAATGCAGGCTCTTTTATACTCGCGGGGATATTCCTGCAAAGAGGGTTCTTTTAACAGGTCTTGGTAAAAGAGAGGAGTTTGACCTTGAAAGATGGCGAGGGGCCTCTTCAAAGGCCGGACAGTTTATTCGTGATATGGGAATAAAGAGATTTTCCATTCAGATAAAGGGGTTTAATGGCCATTCAGAAGAGGAGCTCGCAGAGAACTTTACAATAGGTCTTATGCTCGGGCTGTATCAATACAATGAGTTTAAGACCATAGAGAGGGATAAGATAAAGGAAATAGAGGAGGTAGTATTACTTGAAGAAACAGATGATGGGATTTCTTCAATTGAGAGGGGGTTAAAGAGAGGGGAGATTATCTCAAGGGCTGTGTTTATGGCAAGGGACCTTACAAATGCCCCGAGCAATAAGGTGACACCAAAGACGCTGGCTGAGGTTGCTCAGCAGATCGCTTCAGAACACGCAATGGAGATTGAGGTTATGGAGGTGGATCAGGCAGAGGCAATGGGGATGGGGGCATTTGCCTCAGTAGCAAGGGGAAGTCAGGAACCGGGGAAGTTTATTGTCCTCCAGTACAACAAAAAGCAAGGACTCGATACAATTGCCTTCGTTGGGAAGGGTATCACATTTGATAGTGGAGGGATATCGATCAAACCTGCTGAAAAGATGGATCAGATGAAAGGTGATATGTCAGGTGCTGCCGCTGTGTTGGCCACATTAAAGGCTGCATCAGAGCTTAAGATTCAACTGCATCTTGTTGGGATCATTCCTGCGACTGAAAATCTTCCAAGTGGAAAGGCCTACAAACCAGGGGATATCCTCAAAACACTTTCTGGTCAGACAGTAGAAGTCATAAGCACGGATGCAGAAGGTAGGTTGATCCTCTCGGATGCCCTCACTTACAGCCTCCGTTTTAAACCGAAGGCAATCATAGACCTTGCAACACTCACCGGAGCCATTGTCATTGCACTCGGAGATTATGTGATAGGGCTATTTGGTAATGACGAAGGACTTCTGAAAAGGGTCGAGAATGCTTCTCAAAAGACAGGAGAGAAGCTCTGGAGGCTTCCACTCTGGGATGAATACTTCGATTATATTAAGAGTGATGTCGCCGATTTTAAAAATGTTGGAACACGTGCTGCAGGGGCTATCATAGGGGCCATTTTTTTAAGTAAATTTATTGAAAAAACCCCCTGGGTACATCTCGATATTGCCGGGCCTTCATTTATTGAAAAGGAGAGGCCCTATATTCCAAAGGGAGGAACAGGTATAGGTGTGAGATTGCTGATCCAGTTGCTTAGGGACTGGACGGCTTAAGATTGAATAAAATATTATCTAAATTGAATAGTCATTCCGAGCGGAGCGAGGAATCTATAAGATTCTACGTCGCTTCGCTCCTCGTAACGACTTCGTCGGATTGCAACGCCCCCGCATCAAGTGGGGGTGCTCGCAATAATTGATAAATAAAATTCTTTAGTAAAAGAAACTCTCAATTTAAGTATTAAGAAATTGGGTTGAAAGATTATGGAAAGGGCTGAAGATAAATATCCACTTCTTAGGGCATGTCGAAAAGAACCTGTTCCTTATACCCCTATCTGGCTTATGCGCCAGGCAGGGAGATATATGAAGGAATACAGATCCCTTCGAAAGAAGTTCTCTTTTTTGGAGATGTGTAAAGATCCTGAGATATCAGCCCATGTAACCCTCCTTCCGGTGGAGAGATTTAAACTTGATGGAGCAATCATATTCTCTGATATATTGATTCCATTAGAGCCAATGGGAATCCATATAGAATTTAAGAAGGCTGAGGGGCCTTCGATTAAGCCCATTCGATCTGAAAAAGAGATAGAGGCCTTGCGTTTGATTGAACCAGAAGAAGACCTTCCATTTTTTATGAAGGCCATCCAGATTGTCAGAAGGGAGCTCAATGGTAAGGTTCCATTAATTGGGTTCTCAGGAGCTCCTTTCACCCTTGCAAGCTACCTGATAGAGGGAGGCCATTCAAAAGATTTTAACCTTACAAAAACCTTCATGTATAGAAATCGAGCCCTCTGGGATCTTCTGATGGAAAAGATATCAAATGTCCTGATAAGATGTCTCAATGCGCAGATACGTTCAGGTGCACAGGTTCTGCAGATTTTCGATTCTTGGGTTGGGTGCTTAAGCCCGGGGGATTATGAGAGATATGTTCTTTCACATTCAAAAAGGGTAATAGAAGGGATAGATAGAAGTGTTCCTGTTATCCATTTTGCCACTTCATCTTCCATGTTGCTTTTGCAGATGAAAAGGGCAGGTGGTGAAGTAATAGGGATTGATTGGAGGATTGGTCTTGATGAGGCCTGGGCCCGACTCGGTTACGATGTTGCAATACAGGGAAACCTCGACCCATCTGTACTCCTTGGTCCACTGGATTTGATAGAGAAAGAGGTGAAGCGTATAATTTCTGAAGCAGGAGGAAGGCCAGGTCATATATTCAACCTCGGTCATGGAGTCCTTCCGGATACACCGGTTGATCACATAGATGCATTGGTCAATATGGTTCATGAGTATAGCTCGATACACAAAGTGAGGTAAGGGCTAAGCTATTAGATTATGAAAGCCATTCTTCTTTTAGCCTTTGGTGGGCCTAACTCTCTTGAAAATGTTGAACCATTTTTGATTTCCCTTACAGGGAAAAGACCTCCACCAGAACAGATTGAAGAGGTTAAGAATCGTTATCGATTAATCGGAGGATCGTCTCCAATTATTGAAATCACATTTAATCAGGCACGCTTACTCGAAAAGTTATTAAACAAAAAAGGTCATCCATTCAAATCCTATGTCGGAATGCGTTACAGCCATCCATTTATAGAGGAATCTCTTAAAGATATTGCAGGGGATGGTATAAGGGAAGTCATTGCAATACCTATGACACCATTTCGTTCTGCCTTCACAACAGAAGGTTATAAAGTTGAGATAAATCGCATAAATGAGGATCTGGGCAATAGATTGGTGATCAATTTTAAAGAGGGGTGGCATTTACATCCTCTTTTTATTGAGGCACTTAGTGAGAGGATTTTTGAAGCACTAAAAGATTTTGATGAGGAGAGAAGAAGAAATGTTCATATAATCTTTACAGCCCATAGTCTTCCTGAGTCTGTAGTTGGGAACGATCCATATATCCACGACATGAAAGAGACAATTGATATGGTTCTTCAAAGAACTGGTCTCCTTCGCTGGCATGTGGCATTCCAGAGTAGGGGCAGGGGCGGGGGAAGGTGGATTGGTCCTGATACGGCTTCTGTCCTGGATGAACTTGCCAGTATCAATGTAAAGGAGGTATTAATCGTTCCAGTTGGATTTGTCTCCGATAATATTGAGATTCTTTATGACATCGATATATTTTATAAAAAGAAAGCAGAGGCCTCAGGTATAAACATAAGACGAACTCAATCTCTAAATTCTTCCGAGAGATTTATAGAATTCCTCTCAAGTCTGGTAATGGAAGGATCAGATAAGGGGTTAAATTGAAACGTATAATTATTATTGGTGGGGGGATTACTGGACTTTCTTCTGCATACAAGATCACCCGGGCCTCTTCTCTGGGTCACAATATCTCATTTGTCCTGATAGAAAAGGAGAACCGCCTTGGAGGAAAGATCCTGACAGAGATCGTTCCTGATCCCTCAGGGGAGGGCAGGTTTATCGTTGATGGAGGACCTGACTGTTTTCTTACAGAAAAACCTGCCTGTCACAGGATTGCTAAACTCCTTGGAATCTATGATGATGAGTTACCAACAGATGACTCCCGGAGAAGAACATTGATCCTTTCCCGTGGAAAACTTTATCCACTGCCAGATGGAATCATGATGTTTGCCCCAACCAAGTTTTTACCCTTCGTTACAACAGGCCTCTTTTCCTGGCCGGGAAAGATTCGTATGGCTATGGATCTTTTCATTCCACCAAAGAAGATTAAGCACGGAGAATTCAACGATGAGACACTCGAAAGTTTCGTAGTCAGGCGTATGGGTCGTGAGTGTCTCGATAGACTTGCAGAGCCTCTTGTAGGCGCTGTTCATGCCTCCGACCCAAAAAAGATGTCACTCGCTGCGACCTTTCCACGTCTTCTCGAAATGGAACAGAATTATGGATCGCTCATAAGGGGGTTTCTTTCAGCCCGTCGTAAGGTTGAAGAGATGCGAAGAAAATATCCAAAAAGACCTGGTGAAAAACCCCGAACATTCTTCACTTCCTTCAAAGAGGGGATGCAACAACTGACCGATAGGATTGCTTATGCAGCAGGTCTTAAGAATATGAGAACAGGCATTTCGGTCAATTCGCTCTACCGTTTGGTTAATGGAAAATGGGAAGTCAGACTTTCAGATGGCTCAACCATTGAAGGGGATGGAGTAATCATAGCTACTGAATCCTGGGCAGCAGAACCACTCATCAGGCCTCATGATTTAGTGATAGCAGATGCCCTTTCAGAGATACCTTCCTCTTCTTCTGCAACAATCTCAATTGCCTTTAAAGAGAATGAGGTTGGTTTTGACCTTAATGCCTTTGGGGTCCTCTGCCCGATTATTGAAAGACGAGCCCTTATGGCCGTAACCTATTCCTCAACAAAATGGCCAGGTCGGGCGCCACCACAGAGGGTTCTTATTCGGGGTTTTGTCGGTGGTCCACACAATCAGGATATAGTCAGTGCCCCGGATGATGAGCTTCTTCAGATTGTTCTTTCAGAGTTTTGTGAGATATTGGGACTTAATCCAGAGGCAAAACCGCTATTTGCGAGAATCTATCGCTGGCATCTCGGAATGCCTCAATATACAATTGGTCACCTCGATAGGGTAAAACTCATAGAGGATCGAAGTGCCCAAATCCCGGGAATTGCCTTTGCAGGAGGATCTTACAGGGGTGTTGGTCTACCAAACTGTATAGAGAGTGGAGAGAAAGCGGTCTCAAAGATTCTTGGAGAGTGGGGAATAGAGCTTGCTGAAGACCATATCGAAGAAAGACGTTATTATTGAGCAAAAACAAAAATAACCATTTCAGGAGTTTTAAAAGAATGGTTTCTTTAAAGATACGCATCGTAACAACAAAAGGAGTTATCTGAAAAAGTAATTAAAACCAGTCTTATAGACTGGGGAGGTGGGGTGGAGAGGCCTTTCCTTCCCAACGATAGAAGCTGATACCCTTACCTTAATCCTCCCTTTAGGGCTGTATCGCAACGAGGTGTATGTCGTGTTTGTCATTCCGAGCAAAGCGAGGAATCTATAGAATGACATTACTACACAGTCCCCTTGGGGAGAGGGAAGGGTGAGGGTAAAAAATAATCTTGTAGTTTTTACAATAATATGATAACAATAACCTAAATTGAGCGATTCTTATATCCGGCTGGAGCTGATCAGACTATGGCTGAATTGTCATTCCGAGCGGAGTGAGGAATCTATGAGATTGCTGTACCTCCATGTTTTAGGGAGGCAATGACTGATAATTATCCGCTCAAAGCGGATGCGCCTTTGGCTGAAAGCCTTTTTATAAAAGATCGCTCAATATGAGACTTCTGAAAAAGTATTTAAATCGAATCTTATAGACTGGGGAGGTGGGGTGGAAAAGCCTTCGAGCGGATACCGATAATAATATGGCACTATTGATTAACACCTTGAAAATGCATGATTTTCTCTAAAGCGATTGTAAACAATCTCCCTTCTCATTGTCCGCATTCGAAGGGTTTGGAACCCTACCTCCCCAGTCATTTCAGGACCTTTTCAGAAATCTCAATATAGATAAACTTTCGGCAAAAATTGGAGGTTTGAAGATGGGTCTTTATAAGGTAATATTTTTAGGGTTAAGTGTTGCCGGACAGGAAGAGGAGATGAGATTGATTGAAGGGCTCCAGAAAAGGTTTAATCTCTCACGTGAAAAGGCTGAGAGTTTGATTCAGAGGGTTCCGGTTGTTGTTAAAAAAGGCATAACAAAGGAGGAGATGGAGAGATATGTCAGGGCATTTAAGGAGATTGGAGGAAGGGTAAGGGTTGAGGAGGAAGAGGCTGTGGATGCCCTGAATATACCTGAAAAGCCCGAACCAGTGGCAAGAGCAAGAACTGAATTTAGAGAATTTAAAGGCCCAACCATTAAATGTCCTCAATGTGGATTCGAGCAACCTGAGACAGATGAATGTATAAAGTGCGGAATAATCATCTCAAAATATATCCAGTATCAGGAGATGGCACGGAGCTTCGAAGGTAAGGTCAGAGAGATTACTTCAGAGGAAGCATCACCGTGGGAGAGCGGAGAGGGATTTATAGGGGCATTTCTAAAGACGACACGAGATTGTCTTTTTTCACCGACCCAGTTCTTCAGGAAGGTCAAATCAGGTGAAGGTTACTGGTCCCCTCTAATTTATGGCCTCATTACAGGGATTATTGGATTTGGAGTTTCTCTCCTCTGGCAGTGGTTATTCGTTTCAAAATTAATTCCACTAAGGATGCTTCCATTCATTCCATATAGCTTTTACCTCACATTTGTCATCATTGGTATGCCTTTCATGGTTGGGCTATCCATCCTGATTGGAAGTGTGATAACACATATCTGCCTGATAATTGTTGGAGGGAATAAAAGTGGTTTTGAATCCACCTTTCGGGCCCTCTCTTACTCATATTGTGCCCATCTCTTCGATATAATCCCATTTATAGGAGGAATCATAGGGAGCATATATATGCTCATTCTAACCATTATCGGTGTGAGAGAGGTCCACGATATAACCACAGGCAGGGCCGCACTGGGTGTTCTCCTTCCAGTCATTGTAATCATTATTATTACAATCTTCGCTATTATCATCCCTTTTCTCTTTGGATCGATGGGATTCTTTGGCGGAGCACGTGTATAGATATTTAAGATAAAGTTTCCTTTTAAGGGGGGATTTAATCCCCTTTTTTTATTTTTTAAAGACTCAAAAAGAGCATAATTTTTTAATATGAAAGGGCAGAGGCCATGGGAAAGAGGAGAAAGGATAGATTGAGAGGAAAAGAAGAACCACCTCTATCAAAAGAGTTGGTCTTGAACCTGATGGAAAAGGAAGGCCGTCCTTTGCTTCTTAGAGAAATACAGAGACATCTAAGGTTGGAAAAGACAAATAAACAGAGATTAAAAGAGATATTCGAGGAACTGATAGAAGAAGGGAAGATATTAAGGATCCGGGGGAATCGTTTTGGCCTCCCGGAAAGAATGAGTCTGGTGATTGGGAAGTTGAGGTGTCATCCTGATGGCTATGGCTTTGTAATCCCTGAGGCAGAAGGAGAGGAGGATGTTTTCATAAATCCGAGGAATCTTAAAGAGGCAATGCATGGGGATAGGGTGGTGGCACGTGTAGAATCAATAAGTAAGAGGGGACGTGAAGGCAGAATCATAAGGATTCTTGAGAGGGGACGTCGTAAGATTGTTGGAAAATTTATGAAGGGAAAGAATTATCAATATGTTATTCCAGAGGATGAAAGAATTCTTCAGGAGATTTACATTCCAGATGACGAGACAAAGAGGGCCAGGCCGGGGCAGATTGTTGTGGCAGAGATAAGTCGCTATCCTTCAAAAAAGGCAAGGCCTGAAGGCCGTATCTTTCATATTATTGGCTATCCTGACGATCCTGAGATAGAGCCTGAGATCATAATATATAAATATGAACTGCCTCAAAGGTTTTCTTCATCTGCTTTGAAGGAAGCAAAAGGTCTTCCCCTCAGTATATCCGAAGAGGAATATGAAGGTCGGGTTGACCTGAGAGGAATCCCGACATTTACAATTGATGGCGAAAATGCGAGGGATTTTGATGATGCGGTCTCTATTGAAAGGACTGAAGGAGGAATGAAACTCTATGTCTCAATCTCCGATGTTAGCTATTATATAAAAGAAGGGACAGCTCTGGATGAGGAGGCTTTTGAGCGTGGAACGAGTATATATTTCCCTGATCGTGCAATTTCGATGTTTCCTCCTGAGGTTTCAAATGAGATATGTTGCCTTCATCCACGAACAGATCGTCTCTCAATTACCGCTGAGCTCAAATTCGATATGGATGGAAATCTCAAAGGGGTTCGGTTTTACCCGAGTGTGATAAGAAGTATTGAGAGATTAACATATACCATTGTTAAGAAAATTCTAATGGATGGGGATTTAGAATTGAGGGATAGATTAAACCATATAGTTCCTTCTTTAGAGCTTATGGCATATCTCTCACAGAGGCTTCGAATGAAAAGGATTCAGAGAGGAGCCCTTGACTTCGATCTCCCCGAACCAGAGGTAATTTTGAACCTGCAGGGAGGGACAGAAGATATCATTCGGGCTGAGAGAAACATGGCTCATCAGATAATCGAAGAGTTTATGATAGCGGCAAATGAAGCAGTTGCCAGATTCATGGAGCAGAGGGGAATGCCATTTATTTATCGCATACATGAACCACCTGATGGTAAGGCTATGGATGAATTTAGAAGATTCGTCTCCCGACTCGGCTATAGACTGGGAAAGGATCGGATCGATTCTTCCACTGAACTTCAGAGAATCCTCTCAGAGGCAAAGGGAAGACCTGAAGAGAGGTTGATAAACAATATCCTCCTTCGCTCCATGAAATGGGCAAAATACTCTTCTCAGAACAGAGGTCATTTCGGTCTTGCCTCCAAATCCTATACTCATTTCACATCCCCGATAAGGAGATATCCTGATCTTATTGTTCATCGCCTCTTAAAAGGGGTTTTACTGGGAAGAGAGAATGTGATGGATGATCTGGATAAGAAGGCAGAACATCTCTCCCGGAGGGAACGTATTGCAATGGAAGCCGAAAGAGAGATTCTTGAGAGGTACAGGGTTAGATTTATGAAGGAGAAGGTTGGTGAAGAGTTTGATGGTGTTGTAAGCGGTGTTTCGGCTTTTGGGTTCTTCGTAGAGCTTAAAGAAATCTTCGTTGAGGGATTGGTCAGGATAACTACTCTTCACGATGATTATTACCGTTATGATGAAGATAGATATGTTATCATAGGAGCGAGGAAACACAGGACCTTCAAAATAGGAGACGAAGTCAGGGTTAGGGTTGATCGAGTTGATCTGGAAAGGAGACAGATCGATTTTGGGTTGATCTCTCTTCGTCCTTCTTAGCAGGGGAGAGGATTGATTTCAGGATTTGAAAAATTAACCCATTTCCATTAATATGACATTATTCAGTATATGATTTTTAAGGGAGACCTTTATGGTGATAGATTCGATTTCAGAGAAGGCAAAAGGTTATCATGAAGAGGGATTCAATTGAGCTGAATCGGTCTCCTTGAGTTTCAAGGAGTATTTTGGATATCAGGATTCTTTGATTCCCCAACTGGCCTCAGGTTTTGGAGCTGGAATCGGTCGAAAAGGCTCCCTTTGTGGGGCATTGACAGGTTCGGTGATGGTCATAGGAATGAAGATGGGGAGGGCTGATCCTAAGGATCGAGAGACCCTTCTTCGGGTCTATGAAAAATGTCAGATCCTATGGGAAAGGTTCGAGAGGGAATTTGGATCAAGGGATTGCTATAGCCTGACAGGTTATCATCTGGATGATCCAGAGGAAAACAGACTATGGCATGAAAGCGGCGGTAGAAAGAAGTGTGCTGAGATTGTTAGAAGAACAGTTGAGATGCTTTTTGAATTGATTTGAAACTCTTTCTTCAGGCAAATTTAGATTATCTAAATTGGGCGAATCCAGATTGTCATTCAGAGCGGAGCGAGGAATCTATAAGATTGCCACGCCCTTCGGGCTCGCAATGACTGATAAATAGATGATTTTAGCAAAAATCGCTCAATTTAGATTAGATTAATTAGGGAGGATTTATTCATGGATCGTATTTTCAGTGGTATTCAACCCTCAGGTGAGATTCATATCGGTAACTATGTAGGGGCCATACGAAACTGGGTCAGGCTCGTAGAGCGATATGAATGTATATACTGTGTTGTGGATTACCATGCGATAACAATTGAGTATGAGGTTGATTTGATGCAGCAAAGAATCCTCGAAACAGCCACTGTTCTTGTGGCATGTGGTTTGACACCAGATAAATGCATTGTATCTGTCCAGTCCCATATTCCTGAACATACAGAACTTGCCTGGATTTTCAACTGTATTACCCCTATAGGTGAACTTGAGAGAATGACACAGTTCAAGGAAAAGGCAAAGCAGCATCGGAAGAATATAAATATGGGTCTTTTAGATTACCCTGTGCTTCAGGCTGCAGATATCCTGATATATAAAGCAGGTTATGTTCCAGTTGGGGAAGACCAGATTCAGCATGTAGAGCTCTCGCGAGAGATTGCAAGAAGATTCAATGCTCGATTTGGAAATATATTCCCTGAACCCCAGGTGATCCTTTCGGATGCACCGAGGATTTTGGGCACAGATGGAAATGCTAAGATGTCCAAATCAATGAACAATGCCATTGGACTTCTTGAACCCCCTGAGGTTATCTGGGAGAGGTTAAGGACAGCGGTTACGGATGTGAGTCGCCAGCGAAGGAGTGATCCTGGTGATCCTGCTAAGTGTAATATCTTTACAATGCATAGGGCCTTTTCAAAGCCTGATGAGATTTCTTTTGTGGATGATAATTGCCGCAAAGCAGGGATTGGTTGTATAGAATGTAAAGAGATTCTGTATAAAAATATGATGGAGGAGATAAGCCCGATTCAAATGAGGGTAAAGGAAATCAAACAGGATCCAGAATATATGATTGATGTATTAAGGTCAGGAGCAAAACGTTGTAAGAGCATTGTCATGGATGTTATGGAAGAGGTAAGGACGAAGATTGGCGTAAAATCATTATGGCTATAGTCCGGGTCTTTAATATCCCCGTATTTTGTTTTCTCTTATAAAGAGGATGATTCATATGCAGTTCAAGAAATTAATTGGCGTTATAATGATATCTATGTTTTTTTGGGGGTGTGCTTCGGACAGGGTTCTTAAGGTGAAACCCGAAAGTGAAGTTGTCAATAAAGAATCGCACGAAAAATATGATATATTATCTGAAAGAATAAGATCATTGGAAAAATCTGTAATTGAACTTTGCGCTGAAGTTGAAGGTTTGAGAAACGAGATTAAGAAGATTTCGATACGTCCTCCTCTCTCTTCATTCAAAATTCCGAAAGAGGTTACTTTATGTGGAGAAAGAATACCCCTTGAGGATAGAAATATTTGGGAGAATTTGGATCGGGAATTTTTGGCTTCCTTGGGCAATGAAGCCCAGATCCTCTTGTGGATGAAGCGGGCAAGGAGATATTTCCCCTATATAGAAAAGAGATTAAAAGAGAAGAATCTCCCTGATGATTTGAAATACGTAACCATAACTGAGAGTAGTTTGAGGCCCTATGCAGTCTCTTCATCCGGAGCTGCAGGTATATGGCAGTTCATTGGCTCAACAGGTAAGAGATTTGGAATGCGAAATGATGGTGTAATTGATGAGCGTTTCGATTTTTTTCAGGCAACCGAAGGGGCACTCTCTTACCTGAAAAACCTCTATGATGAGTTTGGAAGCTGGATACTGGCAATTGCTGCTTATAATGCAGGGGAAAACAGGATCCGTAGGGAAATAGAATTCCAGGGGACAAGGGATTACTTTTATCTCGATTTACCTATGGAGACAGAGCGTTATGTATATAAGATTGTTGTTGCAAAGATCATTCTCTCAAATCCTGATAGGTATGGATTCTATTTGGAAGAAGGTGAGCTTTATCATCCCCTTCAGGTGGAA
>JBBITW010000094.1:0-13901 GCA_037440525.1 Deltaproteobacteria bacterium | reverse complement strand
AACTATTAGAGGTATCCGCTCGAAGGCTTTTCCACCCCACCTCCCCAGTCTATAATACTCATTTTAAATACTTTTTCAGAGGTCTCTATTAATAGTGTTGACAGATATCTTTTATTTAAGGTATCTATTTAAAAAAAGAAAAGGTGAGGTGCAAATTGGAAGTAAATCCATTTTTGAAAAAAGGGGATTTTTATGTTGTCTCCGTGGTTGGAGAGGATAAGGTTGGTATTGTCTCGAAGATTACACGATTTCTTTATAAAAAAGGGTTCAATATCGTCGACATCGAACAGACGGTAATCCATTCACAGTTTACAATGGTTCTTCTTATTCAACCCTTTCGTTCTAATTTCAATTTGATAGAGGTAAAAAAGGGACTTCTAAATCTTGCAAGAATGATGTTTATGAATATAACAATTATGCCCCTTCAGGAATTTAAAGGATTAAGGCTGGCTGAGACAAAAAAACCTTATGTCCTGACCATATTGGGCGCAGACCGACCTGGGATTGTAGCTTCATTCTCAAGCATTTTGGCCAAACACCGATGCAATATTGAAAGAATAAAAATGATTGCGAGGGGAGAGCTTCTCGCCATGGAAATGTGGATTGACCTAAGAGGGGCAAATTTTTCAACACTCCGTAAGGATATTACCTCAATAGCAAAGAAAGTGGGAATGGATATTGTTGTCCAACCCGAGCATATATATAAGAAGAGAAAGAAGGTTATTGTCTTCGATATGGATTCAACAATTGTAGATGGAGAGATCATCAATGAGATGGCAAAGGCGGCAGGTGTTGAGAAAGAGATTAAGAGATTAACTGAAGAGGGAATGAGAGAGGAAATGGATTTTTCAAAGTCACTCCGTATGAGGGTGTCACTTCTTAAGGGTTTGAAGATAAAGGATTTAAAGTCGATTGCAGAGACAATTCAACTGACCAAGGGGAGTGAGGAATTGATTGCCTCTCTCAAAGAGATGGGTTTCAAAGTTGCACTCATCAGCGGAGGGTTTACCTATTTTACAGATATCTTAAAGGATCGATTGGGATTTGATTATGCCTATGGAAACGAATTGGAGATTAAAATGGGGAGGCTTACAGGAAAGATTAAAGGTAGTATAATAGATGCACAGAGAAAGGCCCAAATCATGGATGAAATCTGCGAGAGAGAAGGGATTTCAAGGGATGAAGTTGTGGCTGTTGGTGATGGATCGAATGATAGAATTATGATTGCCAATGCAGGACTGGGGATAGCCTTCAATGCAAAGGAGATTCTAAAAAAGGTGGCTGACGGTTCTATTACAAGTGATAATATGAAAGGGGTTCTTTATTGCCTTGGAATTACGGACTTTGATATAAAATGTGAAATTGAGGCATCAAAGATGAAGAGGAAATAAATCCTTTTTATCTAAAACGGAAAAGACTTTACATGGAAAAACCTGCAAAAGAAGAGAAAGAATTAAGAGGGATTAAGGCAATAGTTTTAGATTTTGATGGGACCTTAGCAGTTCTCAATATAGATTTCTCTTCTATGAGGGAAAAACTTTTAGAATTGATGGGTCGTTTTGGGGTTTCAGAGGGAGAGATTAAGGAGAGGTATATTTTAGAGATGATTGGAGAGGTATATGAAATTCTAAGTAAGGAGAGACCCTCTCATGCACTGGAGTTTTATCAGAATGCACACAAGATACTTCACGATATCGAAATCAGATCAGCAGAGGATGGGAGACTGCTCTATGGAGCATTAGAGACATTGAGAAAACTGAGGGCCAATGGATTAAAAATCGGGATTGTCACAAGGAATTGTGAGGAGGCGGTTCGAAAGGTCTTTCCAGATATTGATAAATATTGCGATATCTTTATATCGAGAGATAGGATTATGAATGTTAAACCCCATCCTGATCATCTCCTTTCTGTTACGAAGGCTTTAGGTATATTACCCAAGGAAGCCTTTATGATAGGAGATCACCCTATAGATATTCAGGTTGGGAAAAAGGTTGGAATGAAGACAATAGGGGTTTTGACAGGAAGGACAAAAAGGGAGGAGTTTGAAAAGGCAGAAGCAGACTATATACTTAAAGATATCTTAGAAGTATGTGAGTTTTTGACAATTCACAAAGATAGGAGATAATTTGGCAATGGTAAGGCCATAAGACTTTTATAAATTTTCTTTGAAGCAGATTTTTAAAAAGTCCTCGAGGGCCTTTTTACTCTCATCGTCAAGATCATCAAATTTAATCCCGAGCACATTTTCTCCAACAGAAGTCCATATGATTCCACCCATCCCCTTAAGTCTGAAAAAGTCTTCAAAGGTTTCAAAGGTTATCTTTTCTCCTTCCTTGAAGACTTCCCTAAAGTCAGAAGTAATTTCGGGTCTTAGCCTGAATCCACCCTTTGAGAGGTCTTGTAACCAACCATAGACATTCGATTTTGCTCCTATTGGACAGAGCCTTATCTTTACTTCCAATCCCACTCTTGGAGCACGACGCTTCTCAACAAATTCTTTGTCCATTTCTACCTCCCTTCAGGATATTTCTGTTAACCATAATACATTTTGGGGAAAAAAGAAATACTTTTTGTTAATTATTTCCTTTTATTCCAGAGGGTTTATTGTATGAGAATTATAGATGGATTATAATGAAAAACAGGAGAGATGAATAATGAATCCCATTGTTGCCATTGTTGGAAGACCGAATGTAGGGAAATCCACTTTGTTCAATCGCATCATTGGAGCAAAGAAGGCAATTATTGCTAATGAACCAGGTGTAACTCGAGACCGCAATTATTCTGATGTAAAATGGGGCAGCAGGTCATTTACACTGATCGATACAGGGGGCTTTGAGCCCACAACAAAGGATCCAATATTTATTCAGATGCGTGAGCAATGCCAGTTAGCTATGGACGAGGCTGATTTAATCCTCTTTATCATGGATGGGAAAGAGGGCCTGGTCCATTCAGATAGAGAGATTGTTGATATCTTGAGGAGATTGACTAAACCTGTCTTATTTATTGTCAATAAGATCGATGGACCGAAGCATGAGGAGAGGGTCTATGAATTTTATGGTTTAGGTGTTGATAAGATACATTCGATTTCAGCAGAGCACCGTTATGGGATAGACGAATTAATGGAAGAGGTGATTAAAAGACTCCCCAATCTTGAAGAGAACAAATGGCCAGAGGATGTGATAAAGATAGCCGTGGTTGGAAGACCAAATGTAGGTAAGTCTTCACTTATCAATAGAATCTTGGGGTATAAGAGGCTCATCGTAAACGAGGCACCAGGGACAACAAGAGATGCAATTGATACATTCTTTAAGCAGGATGGCAAGGAATATCTACTCATTGATACAGCAGGAATCAGGCGGAAAAGTCGAATAGGCCTGCGATTGGAGAAATATAGCATTGTGGAGGCTCTTAGAGCAATAGATCGTTGCAATGTAGCACTTCTTTTATTAGACCCAAAAGAAGGGGTGACTGATCAGGATGCCCATATTGGTGGATTTATTCATGAGAAGGGAAGGGGATGCATTCTCGTAGTAAATAAATGGGATCTGATTGAAAAGGATTCAAATACTTCGGTAAAATATAGAAATTTGATCTACGATAATATGAAATTTCTTTCATATGTACCAATCCTCTTCGTCTCCGCCTTAACAGGTCAGAGGGTAAATAAAATCCTGGAGGTGGCCTCCCATGTTTCAGCAGAGGCAAAGAAGAGAATTTCTACAGCAGAATTGAATCGATATCTTGAAAAATGGATAGAGGCCTCTCACCCTCCATCCTATCGAGGCCATCATGTAAAACTCAATTATATTACTGAGGTTTCAACATCTCCTCCTACATTTGTAATCTATACGAACTTTCCCGAAGGAATCCACTTTTCTTATGAACGTTATTTGATCAATCAGATGAGGAAGGTCTTTGGTTTCGAAGGTGTTCCAATCCGTTTGATATTCAGGAAAAAGGGAAGGAAAAAAAGAGATGGTTAAGCAATGGCTTTTTAAAAAGAAGAGAGTATCAAATCTCCGCAGAATGTGGAGGAAATGGGTTATTCTCCCCGAAATATGAATAAGAAAGAGGAAACTTGATAGTGGATAGTATGACAATTCTCGAATTCTTACTTTTTGTAGGGGTGGGATGTGGAGTGGGATTTCTTGCAGGTTTCTTTGGGGTGGGAGGGGGAATTCTTCTCGTGCCAGTCCTTTTATTCAGTTATGGGAAGATGGGACTTCCTTCTTCTGTCTTTACCCATATTGCGATTGGCACCAGTCTATTTGTTATTGTCTTTGCTTCTCTCGCAAGTGCATATCAACATAGCAAGCAGAAGAGTGTTGATAGGCGTGCTGTCCTTTTTATTGGATTTTCAAGTGCCTTCAGTGCCTTCCTAACCGCCCACTTAGCTTCAGGGTTAAGCGGGAAAACCCTGCAGATGTTTTTTGGCTCATTTGTGATCCTGATAGGGGTGCAGATGGTTAGGGAAAGAGGTGTTCAGGCACAGAAGAGGTTCGAGTCCTCATCAGGGCCAAATATATTCGGTCTTCTCGGGGTTGGAATAATTGCTGGGACGATTTCAGCAATTGGAGGTCTGGGAGGAGGTGCGGTGACAATCCCTATGATGTATTATCTCCTCCATATGCCTTTAAAATTGGCTATAGGGACATCGAGCGCCACCATCGTTATTACTGCATTATTCTCAGTTGCTGGTTATATCGTTAATGGGATTGGTCATACGGATTTGCCCGATTGGACTCTCGGATTTGTAGACCTTCAGCATGGAGTGGCCCTTGCTATTGGCACAATCATTATGGGGAGGGTAGGAGCCTATGTATCTTTTAAAACTCATCCAATTCGCCTGAGAAAATTATTTGCCTTCTATAATATCATTATTGGGATATATATCCTTCTTAGATAAACATGGTCAAAGGATTTCTCATCTTTTATCTCCCAAAGGGCGTGACAATCCGGCGAAATCGTTGCGAGGACCCCGCACTTGATGCGGGGGACGTGGCAATCTCATAGATTCCTCGCTTCGCTCGGAATGACAATTTTGGAGAGATTGCCTCGCAATGACAATCTGGAATCGCTCAATTTAGATTTTATTCACCCATGATGTGAATGAGGATGTTTCTGTTTCTCTTCCGGTTATCAAAGTCGATAAAAATGATCTGCTGCCATGTTCCGAGGGTAAGATTTTTATTAATAATAGGAACTGTTAACGAAGGTTTCATCAGGGCTGCCCTTACATGAGAGAAACCATTCCCATCTCCCCAGCGTTTATCGTGTTCATATGGTATATCTGACGGAGCAATCTTCTCAATTGCCCTTTGAAGATCCCTAAGCACACCTGATTCATATTCAATGGTTGTGATTGCCCCTGTTGAACCAGGGCAGAAGACCGTAACCAGACCATTCTCAATCTTTGAATTTTTAATAACTGAATTCACCTTTTCTGTTATATCAATCATATCACAAAATCCTTTTGTGCTTATTGAAATAGTTTCGGAGAGAATCATAAAGGCCTCCATTAATAAAAAATTTAGTTCTTCTCAATTCCGTTGCCAAAAAGGATTCGAGGATTCCAGGATTCAAGGGTTTAGGTGTTTATTTTTTCCAACAGAATCGGATCCACCTCTTGCGGAAAGGATTTTATGTTACACGGAACTGATAAACCAGCCTTTCTTATCTGTGATGTTAGTGAATATCTTTTTTCCCTTTGACCCCTTGAATCCTTGACCCCTTGAATCCCAATTATCTTAGCAACTTTTTTGAAGATGGTCCAAAAATTTTATATTCATCATTATTGAATGGTATGAAAAGGGTCTTTTAGTTTGATATTCTCCTCAAGACCTTTTTCCAGCTCTCCGTCTCAAGAAAACTCCCTGAGATATTCTCAAGTAGTTTCAGAAATACTTGATAGGGCATGGAAATTGTTAAGACATCCCTCTCCACCATGGGTCTTGCTGAAACATCAAACATCCCGAGGACAGCACGGGGCTCTGCCTTTTCAGCTTCCTTCAAGGGATAGGTTAGGATTGAACTGCATCCAGAACCAAAAGGTGTATATACCCCGTCGGTTCTTTCGAGGGAATAATTTATTAATGTGAAGAGCCCGGAGAGAATATCAGGTGATCCAAAGAAGATTACTACCTCCGGCATTTTCCCATCTTGAAATCTATTAAGGGGTTTAAAGACACAGTAGGAGGCAGGGGAAGGTCGGGGTTTCATATTTTTAAAGAATTCTCTTGCCAGCTCTGGTGTTTTGATATAACGCTCTCCCTCCATTTCGCCAGGGATTCCACATGATAGAAAATACTCTATATTGGGACGAGGGATTTCCCTGAAACCCATATAGTAAGCTCCGCCTGGGCAACCAAAATGGTCTTTATCAAAGTAGACTGTTTCTCCCTTCTTTCTCGCATTCTGTAAAAGGCCGATCATACATCCCGATACCCCTTTATTTGGTGTAATACCTTCTAATTTATCATTTGTATAATGTACACCCAGTGGATACTCCTTTAATCCAATGGTTTTTAAAAGTTGCTCCAGTAAATCATGAGAAAACATATTCATTCTCTTATCCTCCATATTGGTTTCTCTTCTTACCTAAATTTAGCTAAAATGGATTACTAAAGTCAACAATTATTTAGTTCTAAATTGAACAATTTTTAAGGAGCCATTTTTGATGGTTGAATTTCCTGTATAATCTGCAATAATTAAAATTAAGTATGAACCTTTTAGCGCAAAAACTTGAAAATTTACCTCCCAATCCAGGGGTTTACATTTTTAAAGATGGTCAAGGAAATGCCATTTATATTGGAAAGGCAGGTAATATCCGGCAGCGTGTAGGCTCCTATTTTCATAGGCCTGAGGAGAAGGATACAAAGACATTATCAATGTTGGAAAAGGTGAAGGATATAGAAACCATTGTTACCGATACAGAAAAGGAGGCCCTTATCCTTGAAAATAATCTGATAAAGGAGTATCGTCCAAAATATAATATAAAGCTAAGAGATGATAAAAACTATCCCTGCCTGAAATTATCAATTGAAGAGGAGTTTCCAACCCTTAGTATTGTGAGACGTATCAAGAAGGATCGCTCTGTTTATTTTGGACCATTTCCTTCTGCCACATCTTTAAAAGAGACTTTAAAAATGATCCGCAGGATTTTCCCCATAAGAACATGTCTCAATACAAAATTTTCAAATCGATCAAGACCCTGTATAAATTATGAGATGGGTCGCTGTAGTGGCCCATGTTGCAGGATGATCAGTCCTGAACAATACAGGGAGATTGTGAATCAGGTAAGGATGCTTCTTGAAGGCAAGAATAAAGACCTATTGAATAGGTTACGGGAGAAAATGGAGGAGGAAGCAGAGAAACTCCAGTTTGAGAAAGCTGCTAAGATTCGTGACCAGATCCATCACATCGAAAAGGTTATTGAGAAACAAAAGATAGTATCAAATGATTTTTTTGATCAGGATGTTATAGGGATACACAGCGAGAGCCATACGATTAGCCTATATATTCTTTTTATGAGGGCCGGGAGGATTCTGGGTGGAAAAGGTTTTACCTTTCCTTTAAGAGGCCTTTTAGAAGAAGAGGTTCTACATTCATTTCTCCTGCAGTATTATAAGGAGGGAAAATTTATTCCCGAGCAGATATTGATTCCACAAAAAATTTCTGGACAAAATCTTATAAAGGAATGGCTTACTGGATTGAGAGGAAAAAAAGTAGATATTTTTATTCCTCTGAGGGGAGATAAAAGAAAGCTAATCGAGATGGCCTGTGAAAATGCAAAAAGGTATCTTTCCTCATCTAAAGAGCTTGAAGAGGATAAGGCAGGAATTCTCGAAGAATTGAAGGAGAAACTACACCTGAGCAGAATCCCTAAAAAGATAGAAGCCTTTGATATTTCAAACCTTCAGGGTGGATATGCAGTTGGCTCCATGGTTACATTTGAGGACGGAAATCCTGTGAAAGAAAGGTATCGCCATTTCAGGATAAAGACAGTCGAGGGCGCTGATGATTACGGGATGATGTATGAAGTGTTGATCCGTCATTATAGAAAGGCAGTTGAAGAGAATGATCTTCCCGATCTGATTTTACTTGATGGTGGGAGAGGACAATTAAATGTAGGTCAGGAGGTATTAAAAGAGCTGGAGATAAAAGGGGTTGATCTTATAAGCCTTGCCAAAGAAAGGGTTTTGAAGGGATATCGAGGCTCAAGATTTGAGAAAAGCGGAGAGAAGATATTCCATCCGCAGTTTAAAGAGCCTCTCCTCTTGGCCAAATCCTCAAATCTTCTCCATTTCCTCGACAGAATCCGTGACGAAGCCCATCGCTTTGCCATTGCATACCATAAAAGGGTTAGAAAAAGAGAAACAGTAAGATCAAACCTGGATGAGATTTCAGGTATAGGCGAGATAAGAAAAAGGGAGTTGTTAAAATATTTTGGGAGTATTGAAAAGATAAAAGGAGCTTCTATAGAGGAATTGGCCAAGGCTCCAAAGATGAATTTGAAGATGGCCAGGATCGTATATGAATTTTTCAGGACACCCCCATTACCTTCATCACCTGAAAGCACATAATGAGATTTTCCAGGGAAGTCATTGCGAGCACCCAGAGGGCATGGCAATCCGACGAAGTCATTGCGAGGACCCCGCACTTGATGCGGGGGACGTGGCAATCTTATAGATTCCTCGCTTCGCTCGGAATGACAAAAATGGCATAAACCTCGTTGCGATACAGTCTCTTGGGGGAGGTTTAATGTGAGGCCTTATTAAGAACTAAAAGTTACATTAAAACCAGCCTTTTTGAAATCTTGAATGATTGCCTCAGGATTACTCGTTTTAAGCCTGAGGACAATCATCCAGTCTTTCTTCTCAGGTCTCTGCATGGAGATCATGCTTAAAATAGCCGTTTGATGCTGGTCAGCGATCGAGATAATTTTATTTAGTTCACCTAACTTCCCGCCAAGTCCTTCAATCGTGATTCGGGCTCCTTCCTCTCTAATGCCCAATGCACGTGTTACAAATCTAACAATATCCGATTCTGTAACTATCCCCACAAGTTTCCCATTTTCAACCACAGGGAAGGAACCAATCTTCTTTTCCTGTCCTATCTTAAAAGCCTCCTCAAATGTAGTATCAGGGCTGACAGTTATGGGGTTCTTTTTCATAATCTCCTTAATTTTCATTTTGGCAAGAAGGTAATGTAGCTCATGGACACTTAGCGAGGTGGCAGGTGAGGGTGCAGCCATTAGCAGATCATGTTGGGTTACAATGCCAACGAGTTTGCCTTTGTCCACAACAGGAAGCCTCCTTATATTATTCTCCCTCATTATCTTTTGGGCATCCAGGACAAGTGTCTCACTATCAACAGTAATAGGATTTTTTGTCATAAAATCTCTTATCCTCATCTTTTTTTCCTCCTTTAGGATTTTTTTATTTCATTTTGTTAAAATGATTGTAAGTATCCCTATACCCCAGCAATAATATGAGAAATTGGATAACCTTCCAACCCTAATAACCTTCATTAAAAATTTCAGTGAAAAAAATCCGACTACAAAGGCTATCATCATACCAAGAAGGCCAACCCAGATTTTATCAATAGATTCAATCTTTAGTGCCTCAAGAAACGTCGCACCCAGAATGGCAGGTATGGAGATAAGAAAGGAGAATTTACCGGAGAGTTCACGTTCAAGACCGCAAAAGAGGGCCATTGAGATTGTTGCACCTGATCGTGAGATTCCTGGAATAATAGCCACTCCTTGAGCGATCCCGATAAGGAGAGGAGTATTCCATCTACTCTTTTCTAATGATTTTCCTTCTCCCTTGATAAAGTGAGTAATCCAGAGTATGAAGCCTGTTGCGATTAACATTAATCCCACAATCTTTGGTTTTGTAAACAGGGATTCAAAGAAGTCCTTAAAAGAGAGACCCATTAAACCTGTTGGGATAGTGGAAATTATAATCCATAAAAATAGCTTTGCCCCTTCCTTATTATCATTTCCTCTCAATAGGTTCATTAATCCATTAATAATCTTTAAAATATCCTTTCGGAAATAGACCAGCACCGAAAAAAGTGTTCCGCTATGAAGGGTTAAATCAAAAAATAGATTTGGTTCTTTAATGCCAAAGATTGATTGAAAGAAGACCAGATGGCCTGAACTGCTTATTGGTAGAAATTCTGTAAGCCCCTGAACCGCTCCAAGAAAGATGATCTCACGAATATCTATATCAATACCTCCTTTAATGTAATCAAAACTATTTTTTTACTTTTTTAAGTTTGAGAAGGCCATTTTAACCTTTTCTTCAACGAGTCTTTTAATCTCCTCTACCCTTTTTTCTGTTAATGCCTCAAATCTCAATACCAGAACAGGTTGGGTATTTGAAGCTCTTACCAATCCCCAGCCATCTTCAAATTTTACCCTGACCCCATCCACATCAATAATTGGGTATTCCTTTCTCATTTCCTCTTTTACCTTTTCTACCACCTGAAATTTTATATCATCAGGACAATCTACCCTTATTTCAGGGGTAATCGAGGTCTTTGGAACATCATCTAAAAGTTCTGAAAGTTTCTTATCCGTTTTTGAAAGGAGTTCAACAAGCCGGCAGGACGCATAAATGGCATCATCATAGCCTAAATAGCGATCTGCGAAAAAGAGGTGACCACTCATCTCCCCTCCTAAGGCAGCCCCCTCCTTCTTAATCTTCTCCTTAATAAGGGAATGTCCTGTCTTCCACATGATTGCTTTACCACCATGTCGCTCAATATCGCTGAAAAGGTTCTGAGAACATTTGACCTCTCCGACAAATGTGGCACCCTTGATATGTTTAAGTATTTCTCTTGAAAAGAGGATCATAAGTTGGTCTCCCCATATGATATTACCCTTATCATCTATCACACCGATACGATCCCCATCGCCATCATAACCTACTCCTAAATCAGGATCTTTCTTCCTTACAAGCTCGATCAGATCCTTCAGGTTTTCAGGTATAGTTGGATCAGGAAAATGGTTTGGGAATCTCCCATCGATTTCGCAATAGAGTTCTTCAACTTCGCAGCCTAAATCTCTAAGGATTGGCGAGGCTACTATACCTGCTGTTCCGTTGCCTGCATCTATTACAATCTTTATCTTCTTCTCAACATGGATATCTTTTTTGATAAATTCCTGATATGGCTTAATGATTTCTGTTTCGTAGAGGTTTCCCTTCCCGATTGCGAATTCTCCCTTTTCTACCAATCTTGCAAGATTTTGAATCTCCTCTCCAAAGATGGTGCTTTTCCCTACCGAGACTTTAAAGCCATTGAATTCTGGTGGATTGTGGCTTCCTGTAACCATCATTCCCCCATCTTTATCTAAATGAAAGATGGAGAAATAATAGACAGGTGTTGGACAGAGACCTATATCCACTACATCACACCCTGTTGAAAGAATTCCCTCCACAAGTGCATCCCTCAGTTTCTTTGAACTATTTCTTCCATCTCTGCCCACCACAAGAGATTTGAGACCCAAATGGAACATATATGTTCCAAAACCCTTTCCTATCCTTTGAACAACTTCAGGTGTGAGGTCCCTATCCACCACTCCACGGATATCGTATTCTCTGTATATTTGTGGATTGATTTTCATATCTTCTCCTTTTTTATTTTCCCATAGTAAAATACCCTAATTCTTTCCAATAATCAACATCTAAATTGAGTGATTCTTTTGAAAGAAACCTGTAGCCTCCGCCAAAAAACACCCATTGAGTGAGGATCAAGCCATCTTTGGCGGTAGATCGAAACCCTCGCACCCTGAAGGGTGCGGCTACATTATAAAAAATATCGCTCAATTTAATGTTTTATTATTTGGTGTTGAATTTTAGGTAAGGTGAGGCAAAGTCCTGTGGCAATGAGGCCAATAAATGAGAGGATAAGAAATCCTAAGGTAAAATTCCCTTGTAAAAAGTCAAGATGTGACCCCATTCGCCATTCTCATCGGGGATTATAGGACCATAGGGGAATTGTTTAATATCTTTGGAGGTAATGACTGTTCTCACCCCGAATAGTCTCTTTGCCTTATCAGTATTAATAGAAATGATCTTAGCAAAAGGGTAGGGACTCCTTTTGATTTTACCCCAGAGCATTCCAGGAAATTTGAGATCAGCAGTAAAGACTGCCTTTCCAGTAACTTTTTCTCGTGCATCGATTCTCGGAACACCTTTACCAATAAATGAATATTCTTTCATTTAATGAATCTCCTATAGAAAAGGATATATGCTGCTAACAGAAAACGGGATGTAGAATAAAAATTAATAATATAAGAAACTAATATATATCCGTTTAAATTCCGTAGTCTTGCCATTTCTGATTAATTAATTCTGCGGTTTTTGGATCAATCTCTGTGCAGAGTGGTGGCTCACGTCTTCCACCATACTGTTCCTCGGGCTCCAACTCCCAATTGACCGTGGCATCTATAAAAACCCTTGTCCATTTCCCCATACCGTACTTCACAACGTCTCTCTGTGATAGAGGGATGCTCGGATCTAACATGCTACCAGGTGTACCTGAGAAGAACTGAATATCTCCCATCTCTGCATTTGTTCTATAAGCCAATGCCCACTCAACAGCAGAATCATCAAATATATCTATATCCTTATCCACCACTATGAGGTTTTTGCCCCGATGCTGGGCACTTGGTATACAAAACACAGCATTGGCAACCTGCTTGGCATGTCCTCTATAAATCTTATCTATCTGGACTCGAAGATTTGTTAAATGAGCAAGAGGAGGCCCCCAGACACCTGTTACATTAGGAACTCCAGCAAGCTCTAAGGCACGCCATATAACAGCGCAGTGCACAGGTCCAACCCAGTACATCCCCTCACTTGCATGGCCAGGTGAGTGTCCAACTATACCACCTCGAAATATAGGATCATTACGATGGGTTATACACTCCACGCGTATGACAGGCTTTCTCTCTCTGAAGCCTGCATAGAATCCCGGATATTCACCAAAGGGGCCTTCCATCTGAAATGTCTTGGGATCAGGTGAGATTCTTCCCTCAATTACTATCTCAGCAGTTGACGGAACATATAGATCAGATGTTTCACATTTGATGAGCTCTACAGGTTCACCTCGAAGACCTCCTACCAGTTCATATTCAGAACAGTCAGGATGGACAAGGGCTGTGCCAGAATAGATTAAAAGGGTAGGGTCCCATCCATAGACCACGGCAACTGGCATTTCCTCCCCTCTCTTCTCATACTTTGAGAAATGGATACCCCAGTGCTGGCTCCTTGCCAATAGAACTGATATGGATCTTTTATCATCACCAATCATTCCACGATAGGTTCCACAGTTCATTATCTTGGTATCAGGGTCCATTGTAACAACGGTACAATAGGTATTAATATATCTTCCACCATCCAGATGATTCCAAAATGGAACTGGAAATTCGTATAGATTAATCTCATTATCTCTGATGATATTCTCTTTTACAGGCCCTGATTTAACTATGATGGGATCAATCCTTTTTTCGAGTCTCTTTTTTATAAATTCGACTATTCCCCTATAGTCAGTTTCTTTAGGTAATCCCAGTGAAAGAGCCAATCTCTCTCTTGAAGCCAAACCACCAGCAAATAATTTTCGACAACGCTTGGAATGATAATCTTTTATATTCTCAAAAAGAAGGGCAGGGCCTTCTTTATCTGCGACTTTTCGTGTAATAGCACCGAGTTCAAGGTTCCAATCAACCTCAGTTTTAATTCTTCTCAATAGCCCTTCCTCTTCAAGTTTCGAAATCCAATCCCTCAAACTCTTATAAGCCATGTTAACTCTCTTTCTTAATTTTTAATCTTAAGGATAGATGCCTCTTAGGCGCATGGCTTCAGCTACTCTCCCAATACCAAGGACAAGGG
>JBBITW010000093.1:0-14109 GCA_037440525.1 Deltaproteobacteria bacterium | reverse complement strand
GCCCTTTCTTTATATAGAAATCAAATGTTTCTTTATACTGATCTGGTATCTTCATAATAACATTTCTCCTTCATGGGAAGATTTGATATATGCTTATTTTTTAACGAAACCTTCGAGGAGATATGAGAATTTCTCCCTTGCCTTTCGCTTCACCTCAGGGCTCGGCATATTAACAATAGGAAAACGATCTCTCCATTCATAGGGTCGTGTCGCATCAATAATAGCCCTTGAATTTGTAAGTTTCCCTTTGGCCTTATCATCAGGATGAATCCGGGGATCAAGAGGTGTTGACCAAGCATTATGGATGATGTCAATAGATGTTGCAGGATCAGAACGACTTATCATTGCCCATATAAGTTCCTCAAGATTTGAGACATCTATATCATCGTCAACCACGATGACATACCTTCCTGCATAGGCTCCTACATGGCACTGTGAAGCAACATGACCTACCTGAGTTGCATGACCAGCATACCTTTGTTCAATTGCAATAGCAAGAAGCATCCTTGAATTGCCAACCTCATGTGCCCAGGCTGCCTTTATCCCGGAGAGACCAGCCTTTTCGAGTTCCTGCTTAAGGAGACCAGAACGAATAATGGCCCTAAAACGAGCATGTTCATCTGGAGGCCGTTGAGGTACAACACCCAAGATTATTGGATTATTTCTGAAATAAATAGCCTTTATATCCATAACCGGTTCATCACGGACATCACTCCCATAATATCCTGTCCACTCCCCAAATGGGCCTTCTCTTAGGCGTTTTTTAGGATCCACAAATCCCTCAAGCACAATCTCCGCATGGGCAGGGATGGGCAGACCTGTTACCTTTCCTTCGATTACAGGATAAGGTTTACCTCTAAGCCCTCCAGCATATTCATATTCACTTACCCCTGAAGGAACTTCGTTTGAGGCCATGAGAAAGAGTAGGGGATCTCCACCAATAACAACTGCCGCAGGCATGGGTTCATTACGGGCAAAATATTTATCCCTATGTATACGCCCATGTTTACCTGGAGAGATATAGCATCCAACACTCTTCTCATCGTGAATCATCACCCTGTAGGTTCCTAAATTTACCCATCCTTCATCAGGATCTCTGGTAATTGTAAAACTTCCTGTTCCTATATAACGCCCCCCATCGTGTTCATGCCATTTAGGAGTTGGAAAAATGAGCACATTTACATCATCATTCATCTGAACATTCTCCAAAATGGGGCCGCTCTTTACAAACTCATAGGGGATGGGTCTTGTCTTCTGAAAGGCTTCAAGAAATCTCTCCGAGAGCTCTATCCGTGTCAATTCTACAGGGAAACCGAGGGTCATGGCCTTACGTCTTCCTCCAAAAAAGTTTGTCAAAATCCTGTATCCTTCGGGATACCCTGGAATCTTATCAAAGAGGACAGAAGGGGCAGGATCTGAGTGTTCAAGGAGTTCTGTAGCCATACCAATCTCTTCCTGCCAGTTAGCCCCTTCAACATCCCTTAATTCTTCAAGCCTTCTTGCCTGATCGATCCAGCCTCTAAGATCATCGTATAGAAACTTTGGTTCCATATTTCCCTCTCCTTTATTTTTCTTTAAGCATGGCCTGGAATTTTTCCACCTTTGGATAGGTCGCCTCTACGATTTTTTTGTATTCCTGATTGCTCAGTGGGTGAATAACCATCTTCCTCTTCTTTGCAAACTCGATGAAGCCCTCTTCTTTAACCACCTTATTGCAAGCCTCTTCTATTACCCTTACAATTGAAACAGGTGTATTTGGGGGAGCATGAAGACCACGAACTCCTGGGATTGGAGTTATATCTAATCCTATGTCTTTAGGTATTATGACATCCGGGAAATAGGGATCCCTTTTATCGCTAAACATCAATAGAGGACGTAGCTTTCCTGCCCGGATAAGTGAAACAGCAGATGTGGCCAGACATATTGTAAAATCGAGGTGTTTTCCAGCCAGGGCTGAAAGACTCCCTGCAGCCCCCTCATAGGGAACCCAGTTGACTTTTATTCCCAGTTCGTCCATTGCTACCAAACCAGCAAGATGTGTGGTGCTTCCTCTTCCTGAAAGTCCGCCTGCAAGTGTCTTCTCCTTTGCCGTTTTTAAAAATTCATCAAAACTCTTCCACGTATCTGCATGACATACAAGAAGTTGGTTTGCACGTGACCAGGCAAAGATGGGTGTAAAATCCTTTGTTCGAAATTCTGTTTTTCCCAAATATTCTATAATGATGCTTTTGGGAAATGTAAAAGTTATGAGTGTATAACCATCTGGTTCTGTCCTTTGAAACTTTTCAAAGGCAATCTTCCCTCCTGCACCTGGCTGATTTTCAATAATGATGTTTACCCCTAAATATTTTTCAAGATAGGGGGCAACCGCTCGAGCTTCTGTATCCTCCCCACCCCCAGCAGAGGCAGTGACAACAATCTTAATTGGTTTCTTTGGGAAGTCAACACCTTCAGCCATTGTAAAGGTGAATAGAGAAATTAATCCGATGATAAAGCCAAAATTAAATATTTTTTGAAATGTTTTAATCATATATTTCCCCTCCTTTCATTTTATTAGTTTGATCAATCTTTTCCAGAGAGTTCCCAAAAAGGGAGCTAAAAAAGATAAAATTGTGAAAAAGATTAAAATCTTTGAAATAATAGATGCATAAAAGATGGAATAAGATCCACCAGAGATCATCAGGGCCCGATGATAATTGTATTCCAACATCTCTCCAAGGACAAGACCTAAAAGTAGTGGAACAGGTGTATAATTTCTCTTTAACATAATATATCCTAATATACCAAAAACAAGGCTAATGATAACATCTGCCATCAGATTCCGTATGGCAAAGCTTCCAAGTAGACTGACAACAAGGATTATAGGTACAATGATCTCATTGGGTAGAAGAGTGACAAAGGCAAGATGTCGAGCAAACCTTATGCCGATTAAAAAGAGGATAAATGATGTTAAAATAAGGGCCACAAAGAGGCTATAGATTACATCTGCCTTTTCATTAAAAACCAGTGGTCCGGGAATAACCCCAAATATAATCATTACACCTAAGAATATGGCTGCCCCAATGCTCCCTGGTATACCCAGGGCAATTGTGCAGACGAGATCCCCTGGCATGCAGGCATTGGTGGATGTCTCTGATGCGATAACCCCCTCAGGATCTCCTTTACCAAAGGTTTCGGGGTGTGAAGATTCCCTTTTTGCTTCAGCCCATGAAAGAAGGCCTGCAGAGCTTTGCCCCACAGCCGGAAGGATACCAATAAAAAGACCGATCACTGCAGAGCGAACAATTGTATAAGGATATTTAAAGTATGTGATTACTCCTTCCCTGAAACCTCCTGCAAGTTTTCCAATACGGGAGATTGATTCTGCTGTTTCTGTAAGCACAAGGGCCTGGGATATTGCAAAGAGTCCTATCAGGGCAGGAATGAGTGGGATACCGTCTTCAATCTCTCTTAAACCAAATGTGAAACGGAGATGTCCTGTTATAACATCGAAGCCCACAGTGGAAAGTATCAAACCCAAACCTGCAGAGATTAGCCCTTTTAAGGTTGCCCCCTGGACAACAGAGGCAATGATGGAGAGGGCAAGTATAGCGGTGAGAAAGTATTCAGCAGGACCAAATTTTAATGCAAACTCGGCAAGGATGGGAGCAGAAAAGATTAGACATATCATTCCAATAGTTCCTCCAACCATTGCAGCCGTTGCACTCAAAGTCAAGGCAACCCCGCCTTTGCCTTTTTCGCACATTGGATAGCCATCAAGTATTGTTGCGGCATTTGAGGCATCCCCTGGGGTATTGACCAAGATTGCAGTGATAGAACCCCCATAGTTACTACATTTATAGAGAGAACCCATGAATATCAGGGCAGTCGTGGGATTCCATTTTAGCACCAGAGGAAGTGCGAGGGCCATTCCAGCCGATGGTCCAAGTCCAGGGAGGATTCCAATTATAATCCCATATAATGAGCCCATGAGGAGGGCAAAAAGGTTTTCCCACTGTAAAACAGAATATGTTGCTTGTAAAAGCATATCAAACGAATTCAACTCTATTGCCTCTTCAGATAAATTCTACCAGATAAAGCCCTTTAATAAAGGTGTTCCAAATATCCATTGAAAGATGAAAAAGATAATAATGGTAATAGTTAATGATACGATTACATTCTTTAAAAGATTCCTTTTTCTCCCAAAGAATATTGAGAAGCCGAAAAACAGAAAGAAGGCTGTTAATATAAATCCGCCAAAGAAGCCTAATGTAATTGAAATTAAAATGATCCCCCAGGCCTTATAAAATCTATTTCTCTTCTCTAATGATTTTAACTCATTATTTTGTTTTTCAAATTTTCCTTTTTTAATAAAATCAATTAGAAATGAGATTGCTATTATAATGAGGCTGAATATGGCAATAAGATGCGGAAACTGTTTTGACTTTTCGGGGTAGGATGAAGAGATAAGATAAAGAAAGAGAAAAAGAGCAAAAAGAAATACCCTGAACCAGAAATCTGTTTGAATCGTTATCATTTTTAACTAAATCCTACTATCTATCGTCTTATAAAAATTGTCAGGATATTTGCAGAGAGAATGATCAGGGCTAAAAAATAGAAGGCCACTCCGAGACCGAATTGATCGGCAATGATTCCACATACAACTGGTGATATGGTCATAAAGAATGACTGAACCCCGAATAATATCCCGACCGTAGTCCCACCCATCTCCTTTGGTGTAACATCCATGACCCAGGCGAATATTACAGGTCTGAGTGAATATAGGAAAAAACCCAGGAAGGCCATCACCGCAATAAAAATCCATTTAATATTTAAGAAGACAAGTAAGAATATAATAAGACTTGTTGTAAGAAGACCTGCATTTATAACCTGTTTTCTCCCCCTTTTGTCTGATAACAGACCAGAAAAAGGTGAGGAGACCATTCCAGCCCCTTGCATCACAGCAATATAACTTCCAACAAGGGCTGGATTAAGACTTAGCTCCTTTACGAGGTATATGGGTAAGAATGTTGAGAGGCCGTTCTGGGTCATGGCCCTTAACCCGGATAAAAGTGAGAGAAATATGAGATTCTTATTTCTAATAAGCTTCCTAATTCCTCTCCAGTAATCCTTTATATTCTGACTTTCTCCTTTTATATGGACTTTTGAAATACCTTTCCTAAATAAGATTCTCCAAAGAATAAATCCCATCAAAAGTCCGGGTATGATATTAAAAAATAGGCTTGTCCGCCAGGTAATAAGGGTTAGGGTAAAGCCAATTACTAACGGGGCTATAGTATCTCCAAGGTTTGCTCCCAGTGAGTGAAGGGCCAGAGCAAGACCACGGCGCTCAGGATATTGGGCTGAAAGAACAGACATTGCTGCAGGGTGCCAGAGATAATTCCCAATACCTATTAAGACCATGCAAAAGAGGATGATTAAATAGCTTTCAACCATACCAAGAAAAAAATAGGGAATCCCTGTCCATGCGAGGGAGATGACCATGATGAGGCCTGTCTTTCCAATCATATCCACCATCATCCCGGCAGGGAAATTTATAATAGTCCCTGCAAGAGACTGTAAAGTGATTAAAAAACCAGCTTGACTATAGGAAAGGTTTAATTCCTTAGTTAAATAAGGTAAGATGATAAAGAATGTAGCCGGATACCAGTGCGTGAAAGTATGCCCCAGGCTTATAGTAAGAATTGTTGAATCAACTCTTTTTAAATCCTCACCTATCCCCATTTCATTTTTAAATCATTTATCTAAAGCTTTTGGATATATAGTAAAGTTTTATTTAGCTCACCAAATAGTATTCTCGATATCTTTTATCAATATTAGCTCAATACAGATAATATTTAAGTTCATCATCTACATCATTTAGCCCCAACCTTTTCAGTGTTTCTCTTGTTGGTGCACCTGTTTCTGGGTCCCATCCAAATTCTCTATAAAAATCATTTTTCAGTTCTTCAAAAGGAACAGTAGATCCCTTGTTTGGTCCATCAGGCATTGGCTCCTTTAACAATCTATCCGGCAACCTATCGTCCTTGGCTCTGATTCCTTCCCTCACATTAAATGCACGCTCAATATTTACAATACGTTCACAAATCTCCCTTAAGTCCTGTTCTGTTATTTTCTTCCCGAGTGCTGAGGAAAGGGCCTTGGCAACTAATTCCAATCCAAGCACATGTCTTGGAAATGTACACAATATGCCAATATCACACATCACCCGAGATATCATTGCCTCTTTGAGCAATTTCCCCTTATTCTTTGTCTCCAAACCACTTCCATCTCTTATCTCAATCCTTGCAGGATTCCCAAGATCATGGTGGCATCCCCCTCGATTGCTCATAGAGTACTGTAGTGCCTGTCCATAAACACCTCTACATTCATACCCTCCAAATTCAAGTCCCTTTGAATGCATAGCAAAAAAATTCGAACCTTTACCGATATGCTCGGATGCCCTTCTTACTCCATCTGCCAAAAGATCTCCAAAACTCTGGCGATATGCAATCTTTCGAATCATTTTGATGATCTCTTCGTAATTTCCGAATCTGAGAACAAGACCATCAGTCTCTTTATCGCTGATCAGACCTTTTTCAAAGCACTCCATAGCAAACCCAATAACCCCACCTGTTGACATTGTATCCAGTCCCAACTCGTCACAGAGTCTATCTGCTGCGATAATAGAATCAAATCTATTATTCCCACAATTTGATCCAAATGAGTATATCGTTTCATATTCAGGGCCTTCACTCAAAAAACCAGCATATTCCCCTGAGCGAACTAAATTTATCTTTGCACAAAACATCGGACAAATTGACCCACATGTTGTGTCTTTTATCACCCAATCTTCTCTATGAAAATTAGGATCGATATCATTAGATTTGTCGAAATAACCTGTTTGCCAATTCCTTGTAGGAAATATTCCTAATTCATTAAGAAGGCCCACGTCTCCCGCCGTCCCATAGTTTTTCCACCTCTTTAAATAGTCAGGATTGTTTCTGAGGGCCTCGCCAATCATTGTGTTTATTTGCTTTATAGATTTTGAATCGCCTATTTCTATCTCTCCTGTCCCATGTATGGCAATCCCTTTTAAAAGTTTGCTCCCCATTACTGCACCACTTCCGCCCCTTGCAAATATCCTTCGCTTCGATCCTTCTGTAACAATACCTGAAATTCGCGATAAATTCTCTCCAGCAGGCCCAATAACTGCAGTGGATGCCTCTGGATCCCCCACCTCATCCAATATGAATTGCTGGGCCTCAGTAGTATTCATGCCCCAAAACCTACTGGCATCTCTAAATTCTACCTTTTCATCTTTTATCCAGAGAAATAAAGGGGAATCAGATTTTCCATGAATAATAAGAGCTGTATAACCACATCTTCTTAGATTGATTCCAAAATTTCCGCCAGCAACCGAATAGAGATAGATATTGGTTAGAGGGGATTTGGTGCATATGGTTGTCCTTCCTGTAAAAAAGACTCCTGTCCCCTGAAGAGGTCCAACTGTAAATATGAGTTTATTATCCGGGCCAAGAGGATCGATTTTGGGTTTGACATAATCCCAGAGCAACTTTGCTCCCAAACCCCTTCCCCCAATAAAATTTGATATCGTTTGATCTGGAATCTCTTCTATCAAACTTTCTCTCTTCGATAGATCTATAAGAAGGATTCGTTGTCCTGGTTGCATATTATCCCAATTTTGTTATATCGTGACTTTCAAAAATATACTTTATGCTTAAGAAATCAAGAATTATCAATCAAAAGGCCACCATTTACATCAATTATTTCGCCGGTAATATAGCTTGCTGATTCCGAAACTAAGAAAAGAACCACATTTGCAATCTCTTCAGGCCTGGCAAATCTCCCAAGAGGAATTTTTTCCATAAGTTTCTTGTTCACCTCCGGAGAAGATGTGGCACGCATAGGCGTGTCAACCAATCCAGGACAGATTGCATTTACCAGAATTCCATACTCTGCAAGTTCTCTTGCCATTGATTGTGTCAAACTTATAAGGCCGGCTTTTGAAGCTGCATAGTGTGCCCCTGCAGAACCCTCTCCACTCCCTGTTTTTCCAACAGAGGATGAGATATTGACAATCCGTCCTTTCCGATTTTTAATCATAGAGGGTATCACTGCCTTAGAACAATAAAAAGCACCCATCAAATTTACATTAAGGACACGATGCCATTCTTCTATTGTAATTTCGTAAACCGGAGTCCTACCCCCCTTAGGATTTCTTGGAGAAATCCCTGCATTGTTGACCAATATATCTACTTTTCCAAACTTCTCAAATATTTGGTTCATCGAACTTTCAACTTCAGATGGATTGGCAATATCAACTTTTACAGGGATTGCCAAAGAATTGGATTCTTCCTTTATTTTATTGGCAACCTTTTTGGCTAAATCTATATTAATATCTACCGCAACCACATTGGCCTTATTTCGGCCAAAGCACAATGAGATTGCTTCACCGATACCTTGACCAGCACCAGTTACAATGGCAGTTTTACCTTCCAAGTCCATTCGCACTTAATCTTATTTTTCTGAAATTCTTATATCTCTTCAACTCTATATAGTCTTCATAAATTAAAACAAATGCATTAAAGTCATTACATTTGTTTTAGCCTCCTTATGGAAATTCAGGGATCCAGTCTTCGGTGAGGAGTTCATCCGGATCTCCATATTTTTCAGCCTCTTTCCTTACTTTCGGATCATCCAGTATCTTCAAACGACCTTTTTCAATAATTGTAGTTTTATTAATTATTAGGGTGGGGAAGAAAAGCTCAACATCTCGATGTTTATACTCATTTCCAACACCGCCTCCGAAAGCAAGATGAAGTGTCCCGGCTCTTCTTGATCCTGTAAACCAGCTATGATCAGCCTCTGTCCCATTATAAATATATTTCTTTCCTACACGAAATGCCTTGGGATGTGTTGCATACATACATTCTTCAAGCCAATTGATTCCTGGTTCCTTATGAGCAGAAAAAGCACGCCCCTTAGAAGAGACATGTTTATTCTTCTCCCAATCTCTAAGCCATCTCAAACCAACTTCTCCTCCCCCCTCAATATTTATCCCCCTGCCATCTTTAACCGTAATTTTCATTCTCGGAATAGGTCCTGTATGGAGTGCGGAAGTAACAATCACACCATTTGCGTTTGGCTCTGGTTCTGCAGGCTGAAGCCCCACATTGTAACTTCCAAAATCCTTCCAAGGAGTAGTCTCTTCTTTCTCCCCTCCAAACCTCCAGGTAACCACAAAACCAAACCCTTTGAAAGAGAGGTCTGTTCCCTCAAGATCAGTTAGTTTAACATCGGCTTTAAGAGTATCCCCTTCTGAGGCATCCAGGACCTGTTGATGAGCCATGGCTCCGATATACTGAAGTAATGGCTCTGGAAATTTAGCATAGGCCGAAGCAAGGGTCTCTTTTACACTTATCTGAACCCTTACAAGTCTGGTTCCATATTTCTCTTTAAGATCCATATATTTCTGCACCCATTGTGTTTGGGCAGCCCCAAAGAGACTATGGACTTCAATAAAATAAGATAGATTCAAGCATACATCAGAGGCAGCCATTGCGTGCCAGGCTATCTTTGGCCATGGTACAAAATAACCTTCATCCAAGATCTTATTTGGACCTGCTCCTGCAATCTTTGATTTCAATGTGAGCACACTCACATTCCCTCCAGCTAATTCTCCAGCAATCCTGTATGCATCAACCACATCAGGATCCACAGTGGTATCTGATAGGATTAAAACCTCCTCCCCTGGCTTTACTTTGGCTACATTTTCTATACAATTCCTCGCCCCTTCAATTAAATCAGATAATTGAATCATACAATCTTCTCCTTTCTATATTTGGAATATTAATTTTTACCTAAATTGAACGATTCTTTTAAAAGAAAACTGTAGCCTGCGTCAAAAAAACCACCCATAGAGTGAAGAGCAAGCCGCCTTTGGCGAAGGCCGAAACCCTCGCACCCTGAAGGGTGCGGCTACATTATAAAAAATATTGCTCAATTTAGATTTTATAAATTTTTCAATCTATCTTTTTATTCTTTTGCCAAACCAATCAAAGAATTTTTAATTTTTTTATATCTTATCAGTTGATAAATAATATTTATTATGAACAATATTATTCCAAAGAAAAGAAAAAAATTATTCTTTCCAAATAGACCAACTAAGCATGATATAAGACTGATTAGATAAGCGATTCTCTCATACTTCATTAAGGGAATAAAGCAATAGTTAGACAGGAATATTTGGGCTGAGGAAATTGTAAATAATATAGCTATTATTTGGATAGCCGCCATTAAGATGCCAGAATCTAACTTGAGAATAACCACTGGTGCATAAATAATGAAGAAAGGCAATAAAAATGCAGTGCAACCAGCCTTTATCGATTCCCATGCTGTTGGCCAATACTTAGCTCCAGCAATCTGGGAGGCAACCAGTGCCCCTATTGCTACGGGAGGGGTAATGTGAGAGAAGACAGCAAAGACAAAGCAAAAGAAGTGAGCTGCTAAAGGGTCTACGCCCATGGTGCGTAAAGCAGGGACTGCCCCAATTGCTACTAATATATAAGCTACTGGAGTTGGTACTCCCATGCCCAGGAGAATCGAAGATATCATTGCTATTAATAATGCAATGATAATATACCCATGGCTTATATCGGCTATGACAATTGGAAGTTTTATACCCAGCCCACTTACTTTAATACAAGTGGCGACAACCCCTATTAGAGCACAAATGATTGCCATTTCACTCGCTGTTCTTACCCCCTTTGTAAGTCCCTCTATTACATGTTTAAAATTTAGACGAGCCTCCTTTCTAAAACTGCTTAATAAACTGACAACCACAAGCGTTATCATACTCCAGAATCCTACAAAGGGTAAGGAAAAGCCTTTGGCAAGAAGGAATACCAGGACACCTAAGGGTATAAAGAAGATAGGGGCTTCAAGGAGAAGTTTCTTTCCTTTTATTGGTTCCATAACCGAAAGAACTCTCATCTTTTGTGCGCTTAGCTGGACAAATAGAAAGACTCCGAAATAATATAATAGGGCTGGAATTATAGCAGCTAATGCTATTTTGACATAAGGTATCCCTGCAAATCCGGCCATTACGAAGGCGGTAGCACCCATGATCGGTGGCATAATCTGCCCACCATTTGATGATACTGTTTCAATAGCACCTGCTTGCTTGGGCATATAACCAGCCTTCTTCATGAGTGGTATGGTAAATGAGCCAGTAATGGTTATATTGGCTACTGTGCTTCCGGTGATTGTTCCTAAAAGAGAGCTCCCAATTACAGCCACTGCTGCTGGTCCACTTTTCAGCTTTGACCCGATCCAGCTACCTATTCCTAAGACAAATCTGATTCCCCCAAATACTTCCAGCATTGAACCAAAAAAGATAAAAAGGAAAAGGTAATTAGCTGAGATGGCAAGAATATCTCCGTATATCCCCTCCTCAGTTCCAAGAGAGGCACCCAACCACATAAGGATGCGTCTAACCGGTACATCCGCTACAGTGTAAGGATATGGAAGGTAACGACCAAAATAAAGATAGCCTATGGAGAGTGCTGCCAGTATAGGGAAGGTTTTTCCATAAACAAGATAAGTGGCAATAAAAACGGTGATTAATAAAAGAGAAGCAATAATTAAATCAGAGGTGATGGGCATGGCAGACCGGTATGTTAAAATTTCATCAAGAAAGATCAACAAGTAACTGGTAATTAATAGATTGCAGAGAAATAAAACTAATCCAAGAATCCAATTTTTCCGATTAGTCTCTGTGAATAATGCTAAAAGAACAACTGCAAGGGCAAAACCAAGGTGTGTTATTCTATGGCCTACTGGGTCTTGAATCAGATATTGGGTAAAGGCAAGTTGATAGACAGCCATGGAGATAGCAACTATTTGTAATATGATACGTAATATTTTAATAATCATTGGTTTTGACTCCTTAGACTCTATGTCCATAAAGACCTCACCCCTCACTCTTCCCCCTCTGGGGAGAGGGAGTGGGTGAGGGGAAATTCCAAATATGTTTTGCTATATTTTAGCGAAGTAAATCGCCAAGCTTCTTCACTTTGATTTTATGTTCGTCATAGAATTTTTTGGCACCAGGATGTGTAAACTGTGGTTCTATGGGGCTTGCTGGAATAAAATCCTTTGTCATATGCTTTCCCTGTGGATGCCAGGTATCCCATTTCCCAGCACTCTCCCATATTACCCTTGTTACCTCATAGACGATATCAGGATCCATTCTCTCATCGGCAGCAAAGAATAGGGGGGCGGCATGGCACCATACCTCATTTGGTTGCGTTTTTCGGTCAAGCGCCCCTGGAGGTATTCTTACCGCTATATCAGCCCCAATTCCTTCTTCATACATCTTCTTTATTATTTCTGGTTCTGTGCTGATATAATAAACAGGCCCTTTGGTTTCTAAATCAGTAATAAAAACTCCTTTGCTAAAACCAGCAGGATAGATATGGTCAAATGTCATATGGGCAACATCCATCAATCCATCTTTGAGATTCCTTACAGCCTCTCCAAAACCACTGTGCACAAGTTTTACTTTATCAAGCACTCCCCAATGTCTTAAAATTCCCACTTCTGTAAAATAGGGAGCGGCCTTTCTTTTAATACCTACAGTCTTCCCTGCCAAATCCTTTCCACTCTTAATATTCTTGTCATAGGTAACCCAGGTATAAGTTAGAGAGCACTGGATTGAGACAAATCTACATTTATTATAATAATTATAAGCCTTCCCATAAGGATCTTTTTGCATATGAATATAATTTCCCATTTCCATTGCATATATATATTCATTCGGGGATTTCATAGCAAGCTCAGCATTACCAGTAATGCCAGGAGTGGCTACTACTGTAGCCCTTAGCCACTCAGACTCATGGTTAATAAAATAGGCCAATGCCTCTGAAAGTATATACCAGGGGTCTCCAACCCTTCCACCAGCTATCTTTATCTTAGTTATGGGTTTGGAGGTTGGATTTGCGGCTTGAATTGAGTAATCGAAGCCGAAGCCCCAGAGAATTAGACTTAAAACCAAAATAGAAAAAATAAGATAATATAATTTTCTCATGGCCTTACCTCCTTATTCTATGAATTTTATTTTAGCTTTTTTAAAGTTTTAATCATAATCTTTTAAATTTCCTGAGCGCAGATCAATTACCCCATTTTGTTAGTATCTTTAATGGAGCAAATCGCCAAGCTTCTTCACCTTAATTTTATGCTCATCATAGAATTTTTTAGCCCCAGGATGGGTAAACTGGGCTTCTATAGGACTTGCTGGGATGAAATCCCTTGTCATATGCCTTCCCTGTGGATGCCAGTTATCCCATTTCCCAGCACTCTCCCATATTACCCTTGTGACCTCATAAACAATGTCCTGATCCATTCTCTCATCGGCAGCAATGAATATCGCAGCAGAATAACACCATAGTTCATTTGGTTGTGTTTTCCGATCCAACATTCCTGGAGGTACCCTGATTGTTATATCAGCAACAATGCCTTCTTTATGAAGGTTCTTTATTATCTCTGGTTCTGTACTGATATAGTAAACAGGCCCTTTGGTTTCTAAATCAGTGATAAAAACTCCTTTGCTAAAACCAGCAGGATAGATATGGTCAAATGTCATATGGGCAACATCCATCAATCCATCTTTGAGATTCCTTACAGCCTCTCCAAAACCACTGTGCACAAGTTTTACTTTATCAAGCACTCCCCAGTGCCTCAAGACCCCCACTTCTCCAAAATAGGGGGCTGCTTTTCTCTTGATCCCTATAGTCTTTCCAGCCAAATCCTTTCCACTCTTAATGTTTTTATCCAAGGTAACCCACGTAAAAGTTAGAGAACATTGGTTTGAGATAAATCTTATCTTGTTATAATAGTTATATGCCTTTCCGTAAGGATCTTTTTGCATATGGATAAAATTTAGTGTATCTGAAATGAAGATATATTCATTAGGTGATTTTATGGCCAACTCAACATTTCCGGTAATGCCTGGAGTAGCTACGACTGTAGCCCTCAGCCATTCAGAATTCTGATTAATAAAATAGGCCAATGCCTCTGAAAGTATATACCAGGGGTCTCCAACCCTTC